>NZ_JBITPN010000052.1:0-92533 GCF_050467985.1 Brevibacillus sp. NRS-1366
GCTGGGTTTGACGCTTACCATACTATTGAAGGTAGCTCATCTTTGTTTGATTGCTGTTTACACTCTGAACCACAATGTGTGATTAAAGCGGTAATGCTTTCGGCTGAGGCAAAAATGGAGGAAGAATTAAGGAATCAAAAAATAACAGATTTTGTAAGGAATAACCCTGGATTTATGATCCACTATAATTTTTTGTAATCATTAGAGATATAAGTAGTCTTTGATGTCCGTTATGAGTAACTTTAACGATTTTGATTCTGTTGGGGATACCTCGATTTATACCAAAACCTTCGGCGATATAGAAGTTGTCGTTGCTGCTCGGGCTGCATTACTCCAACTGGTGCGATTACCGAAAAATAGCAAAGGAGGATTATTAGAGATGAAAAACTCACACAAAAGTTTGTGGAATAACAATACTTTCCCTGAAAATCAGAGTGATACTTGGCAGACTTACAGCGAGTCACCTGATAAACAGCAACGTCTCCAGCGACGGACGCTATTTATCGTGGTTCTTGCCCAAATCTTAGGTGGTGCAGGGCTAGCGGCTGGGATCACGATTGGGGCTCTACTGGCACAGGATATGCTGGGAACGGACAGCTTTGCGGGTCTTCCCTCCGCGATTTTTACACTGGGATCTGCCGCTGCGGCGTTTCTGATCGGGCAGTTGTCTCAACGTTTTGGCCGACGTCTGGGACTGGCGACAGGATTTCTGGCTGGCGGAATTGGAGCAGCTGGCGTTGTTCTTGCAGCAGTCATATCGAATATTCCACTTCTCTTTGTTTCATTGTTTATCTACGGCGCCGGCTCCGCCTCCAACTTGCAGGCACGTTATGCTGGGACTGATTTGGCCAAACCGTCGCAGAGGGCAAAGGCAATCAGTATCATATTGATGTCTACCACGCTTGGGGCAGTTGCAGGACCAAATCTAGTGGATGTAATGGGGCGTTTTGCGTTATCTATTGGTGTTCCCCCGCTTGCGGGAACGTTCATTCTTGCAGCCGCTGCATTTCTTCTTGCCGGTTTGGTGTTGTTGGCTTTTCTTCGACCTGATCCATTCCTGATAGCCAAGGCTATTGCGGGGACACAGCACGCGAATCAACAGACTAATGTGGAAGAGGAACAACCACAGGCTAACAATTACCGGAAAATTGCAGTTGGGGCGACTGTCATGATATTAACACACGTTGTGATGGTGGCTATTATGACGATGACTCCGGTTCACATGGGACATCACGGACACGGTTTAAGTGAAGTCGGGATTGTCATCGGTATTCACATCGCAGCCATGTATCTCCCATCGCTGATTACAGGGATTTTAGTGGATAAGTGGGGAAGAACGGTTATGGCTTACGCATCGGGTGTCACGTTGCTATTATCCGGGCTTATGGCTGCTTGGGTACCGGTTGATTCAATGGTTCTTCTCATTATTGCGCTGGCGTTGCTTGGTCTTGGGTGGAATTTTGGCTTGATAAGCGGGACTGCGATTATTGTGGACGCTACCGCCGCGTCTACCCGTGCGAAAACACAAGGCTCGATCGATGTCCTGATTGCTTTAACCGGTGCTTCTGGTGGTGCACTCTCAGGTATGGTCGTCGCGAATTACAGTTACGCTGCCCTTTCTTTATCTGGAGGTGTTTTATCCCTTCTCCTTGTCCCAGTGGTCATCTGGTCTCGTCGTAATCAAAGCACTGGACACCGAAAAGAGAATCTGCCAATGTAAATGAAAATGACTGAAGAGGAATTTGTTTATTGAATGAACATAAAAAAAATCCAGGCTAAGCAATATACTAGCCTGGATTTTTTTATGAATGTAAGTTTCTACCATCATTCAATAATCCTTTGTCTTTCCAACAAGGAAAGATAAGGGTATTATTGATGTTTCGGGTCTCTTAGTTACTGGATATGTCCGATAAGCTTTTACATGAAAGAACGATAAACTTGAAGATTATTCCAGTGGTTAACTTGTGATTATAAACCACAAAGGCATTCTGAAGATTAGAGGAGAGATTATCTTGAAAAAAAACAATGAATTACGCATTCCTTTCACGCGCAAAAGATCTACGTGGAGGAATCATTTCATAAGCGTAATGATTATGCTTTGCTTTTTTGTTGTTCCCGTTTCTGCTTTTGATGAAACAGCCAATCTCATAGCACCATCAACAGAATCGATCGCGGCAAAAACGACATCAGAAGCAGTCAAAATACCATCTATTCATTCAATCAATCTTAATCTCAAATCAGCCGTACTTGTGGAACCACTAACAGGTCAAGTCTTATTATCAATAAACGCAGATAAGGCTTACGCTCCTGCAAGTATGACAAAAATGATGACAGGATACATTGTCGTGGATAAAGTCAAAAAAGGAGAAATTTCATGGAACGACGTTGTAACAGTCAAAGAAAATGCTTCTAAAACTATTGGTTCACGTGTTTTCCTTGCTGAAGGGGAAACGCATACGGTAAAAGAACTATTTATTGCGATGCTCGTACATTCCGCTAATGATGCCGCCGTTGCTCTGGCGGAATACGTATCTGGCTCTGAACAGCAATTCGTTCAACTAATGAACCAGGAAGCCAAACGGATGGGAATGATAAATAGTTCCTTCATTAATACAACTGGACTTGACCGTGTAGATATGCCGATAGCATTTCGTCCTGAGGAAAAAGGGGAAAACATGATGTCCGCAATGGACGTTGCGACACTGGTTAAAAATATGATCCAGGATCACCCTGATATTTTAGAGGTTACCGCTATTCAATCCTATCAGTTCCGTGCGTCAGACAGAGAACCTCTTGTAAATACAAATTGGATGCTGGAATCAAATAAAAATACTACAAAATTTAAGCAATTTGCATATGAGGGTCTTGACGGATTGAAGACAGGCTTTACAGACAGCGCTGGTTATTGCTTTGCGGGTACTGCCGAGCGTGATGGAATGCGTTTGATCAGTGTCGTAATGGGAACAGAATCGATGACCAAACGATTCACGGAGACAAAAAAAGTGTTGGACTATGGCTTCAACAACTTTGAAGTAAAACAAGTGGTAGCCGGCAATAGTACGGCAAAAGGCGTCGAAAGCGTTCCAACCAAAAAGGGTAAAAAAACAGAGGTTCCAGTGGTGACCCAGCAAGCCGTTCATTTTATCGTTCCAAAAGGGACCGATGCTTCCCAGCTTTCAATGAAGACCAATTTCGAGGTAGAAACGCTCACTGCTCCTTTTCCTGCAGGAACAAAGACGGGGACGATTACTTATACGTACCAAATGGAGGGGATGGATACAGTCCAAGAGAAAACGGTTAACCTGGTCGCTGCGGAAGAGATGGAAAAGGCAGGATGGTTCCGCCTATTGTTACGTTCTATATGGATAGTAGTTAGTAGCTTTTTTTGAGTTCAACGAATCTGCAAATGGCAACTAAAGTCAGTTTGAAAACCTTAAAACGCGTTTGGGTGCTATAAAATTCAATCACAAAATCCTGCATGGATACTGCAGGATTTTGTTTTTATTCTCTGTGTGAAGTTAAAAATGATAGGTAAACACAACTTATATCAAAACATCCATAATATTTTCGTTTAGAGTAAATGTAGGAGTGGTTGTTATGAACAATAGGATGCAGGACATGATTGAATGGATTGAAGATCATCTTTTTGATCATTTTTCATTAACAAATTTAGGTAATCACATGGGGTATTCGCCATATTATTGTTCTTTCAAGTTTCACCAAATGGCAGGAATCAGTATTAAAAAATATATGTCGCTTAGAAAAATATATCTTGCTTCTATTGAGCTTAAAAAAACAGATCAAAGAACGATTGATCTTGCATTTAAATATGGATTTTCATCTCAGGAAGCTTTTTCAAGAGCCTTTAAAAACACATTTGGTATCAGTCCGAAAGCCTTTCGGAAAAATCCACAGCTATTGCAACCCTATGTGAAACTAAATATGAATGGTATAAAGGAGAGCGTTATGATAGATATTTCACAGAAGTTGAAGATTGAAACTTTACAGCACAAAATTTATGCTCAGTTTGATCAAGACATATTGAATATTTTAAATGGACAGGCGATGTATGAACAATTTTGTACCCATCAGTTAATGGGAAAAAGTGACTATGCTCCTTTTAATGAGGCTATGTGTTCAAATGATACAAGTGTTACGATCTTCAGTGATGAATTTAAAAAAATGAGAGCTTCTGGACATCAGGTGTCTTTACGAGAATATGAGACGATTACCATTACTCCATTGAAACCTTTGTTTGAAAACAAATACAAATGCATTGTCTTATGGTTTGGTGATGACATGTTCTGTCAGATGAATTTGCTGACAGTGCTGGCGTATCTAGACCAAACGGGATATAAAGGGAAAGTATTCTTCCATATGGTTAAGGAAATGACGTATGAGGTGGAAGAAATTGAAGTACTTCCAGAAGGTTATAAAGAAATTTATCAACAGGTATTGATCCATCATCGTATTCCTAAAACTCAATTAATGCCTGTCATGTTTCAGGGAATCAGACTATATTTGGAATACGTAAAGGAAGACAATGAAATCACAACTTATATAAAAAAACATCTAGATAAGTCTCAGGATGAATTACTAGAGCATTTATTTCATCTGTTTCCCCAATATGGTCTAGGGGATGCGCAGTACCTAAAAATCATTGAAACCATAAAAAAACATAGGCCGTAAAATTAAATTGATTCTAATAAAACCTGATAAATAAACAAAAAGAAAGAGCGTGTTTTTAAAAAAATTGATAAAAAACACGCTCTTACAGGTTCCATTAAAAAAGCTCCTGGACCATTGATAATATACTGACACAGTAGAAAAATCAAGCCCGTCTCGTTTTATCGAGAAGGCTTGATTTTTTCTTTTTTTTGCTGTGTACGTGAACGCTTACCATAACCTTAGTTCAAACTAAGTTTTGTTGAAATTTTCTTAATTGTTGTTGATATGTTCCGTGAATCGTGTTATTCTACCAGCGACCACCTTTGAAGTATAGACTTCGAAAATTAACATTATAGGAAGTTTGTAATTCGATCAATTTGAAAGGTTGGGATGTTTGAACCTGTTTCGTTAAAGAGAGAGTCAATGAAGGAAGATGAACTTGAACAGACCTAATCAAAAAGGTGGGGAAAAAATGATAGTAAAAGAGATTACGTTACGACATGTAAAAATGAAAATGAAAGCACCGTTTACAACAAGTTTTGGAACATTTCAAGATAAGGAGTTTCTCTTGCTTGAAGCAAAGGATGAGAACGGCATGAGTGGGTGGGGGGAATCCGTTGCATTCCATTCCCCTTGGTACAACGAGGAAACCTTAAAGACAAACTGGCACATGCTAGAGGACTTTATTATCCCCAGTGTCCTGAACAAAGAAATCGAACACCCAGAGAAAGTGTTCGAGAGCCTGATGTATATACGGAAGAATAATATGGCAAAGTCCACGATGGAAGGTGCTGTGTGGGACTTATTCGCAAAGCAAGAAGGAATTCCGCTCGCAACCGCTCTCGGTGGAAAAAAGAAAGAAATAGAAGTCGGAATCAGTATTGGCATCCAAAGCACGATTGACGATCTTCTTCAATTAGTGGATGAATACGTCAATGACGGTTATAAAAGGATGAAAATAAAAATAAAACCGGGCTGGGATGTCGAAGTTATCAGAGAAGTACGTAAGCATTTTCCTCATGTTCCTATGATGGCAGATGCCAATTCTGCCTACCGTTTGGAAGATATGGATCGATTGAAGGCACTTGATGAATTCGATTTAATGATGATCGAACAACCTCTGGCATCCGATGACATTGTCGATCATGCTCAATTGCAAAAGGAGATTTCAACACCGATCTGCCTCGATGAGAGCATCCATTCGTTAGAAGACGCCCGGAAAGCGATAGAACTGGGAAGCTGCAAAATTATCAATATAAAAATTGGGCGCGTTGGGGGACTAACAGAGTCAAAACGAATTCACGATTTTTGTCAGAAGCAGGGTATTCCGGTATGGTGCGGCGGTATGCTTGAATCAGGTGTGGGAAGAGCGCATAACATTGCCTTGACGACGCTATCAAACTTCGTGATGCCTGGTGATACGGCGGCATCTTCCCGTTATTGGGATCGGGATATTATTGAGCCTGAGGTAGTAGTTGAAAATGGAATGATCACCATTCCGGATAAACCAGGAATTGGATATGAACCGAATCGCGAAGTTATTCAACAACTTACAGAGTACGAAAAAACGTATTCCTAATAAAGTCGAAGAGGCAAGAGGGGAGCTAGGCTCCCCATCTCTAGTACTTGTAATTATCTGAATCTTAAAATTAATAGGGGGGTAATTATGAAGCAAAGTATTCAAATTGCCGGGGCATTTATCGGACTGATTGTCGGAGCGGGATTTGCTTCTGGACAGGAGATTTTACAATTTTTCACAAGCTTTGGATGGGTGAGTATTATTAGTACCATCGTCGCAACTGTTCTTTTTTCGTTCTTAGGGATGAATCTAACTCAACTTGGGAGCCGCTTGCAGACAAAGTCCCATAAAGATGTGATTTACTATATTAGCGGCCCGTACCTCGGTATTGTTGTAGATGTGATCATTACGTTCTTCTTATTTGGCGTTACGGTTGTCATGATGGCTGGAGCCGGTTCCATTTTTGAACAGCAGTTCGGAATCCCAAGTATTGTCGGTAATAGCGTTATGACATTACTAACTTTATTAACGGTTTGTCTTAATATTCAAAGAGTTATTTCCATCATCGGAATGATTACACCGTTTTTACTGGCACTTGTCATCATCATTGCTGGTTATTCTTTTATTACGATGGATGCAAGCTTCTCCGAATTGCAGCAAATCGCAGAAAAACAAAACGCAGCAGCATCGAACTGGGGATTAGGAGCGTTATTATATGTTTCATACAACATCGCAGCAGGTGCTGCCATGCTTACTGTGATGGGCGGAACGGTGAAAGACGAAAAAACGGCTGGTTTAGGGGGAATACTCGGCGGTATAGGTTTAGGTGTCCTTATTTTACTTATCAATCTGGGCATGCTTACCAAGCTGAACAAAGTAACAGGCGTAGATATGCCTATTCTCTTTTTGGCAAACGAGATTTCGCCGCTATTTGGGCTATTGATGTCTTTGGTATTATTGGGGATGATCTATAACACCGCTGTAGGGATGCTTTATGCGTTCACAGCAAGGATTGTTAAACCGGAATTACCAAAATTCAAAGTATTTGTTGTTCTGTTTGGAATTGCAGCATTTGGGGCTAGTTTCATCGGATTTATTCAATTAGTAGGAACCGTTTATCCTGTAATCGGTTACCTCGGATTTACCCTTATGGCATCTATTATCGTTACCTGGCTTAGAAGGAAACAAAAAGCGAAGAATACCATTAACAAAATACAATCATAAAGGAAAGACACTGGAGAAACTGGGGTAGGCATCAACCCTAAGAAGAAAAAACACTCCCTAGTATGAGTAGCACTAGATGTCATCAATAGGGAGTGTTTTTTATGCTCTGGAAGTTGAGTATCCCGGTAGGCACTATTTCTGGCGTTCCCAGCGAATATGAACCGCAACAGAATTTTGGCGATATCTCCGCCAGGCTGATCCGCTTCACATCTAACGAAAGGTTCTTGTGTTAGCGTGTTCGATAACACAAAAAGGAAGTGGTAGTCGAGGACTTTATTTTGGGTCCAAAACTACCACTTCCTTTTTTGAGATTTATCAATAATTCACTATCAAATCTTGTTTTAGTAACGAATCAGAGACTGAATCTCAAATCAACAAGCTCAGTCTAAGTCTTTATTTTAAGCGAAAGGATGCACATGAGAATGAAAATGGAGTTGGGAATGAATCACGAATTAGAGAGGCAGGTCTGGATTCCCCATTGATACAGTACTGGAATTTTACCCAAAGTTTGGCTTTTAGCGGGGTCACGAAAGTAGTTTCAGCTTGAAGACTTCAGATCTGAAACAGCAATTGAATAATCAATGCACTCCACGTAAGCTAAACGTTAACAACCAGGCTGATTTCGAGCTGATGAAGGAGTTCGCTGTTGAAAGAATACCTGTCTCTTCAATATTTGATATCATTAGCAAAAAAGGAGTTGATATAGATACAATTTTACAACGTCTTGTTTCTACTGATACGAAAATCATTCGTTTCTATTTCACGCCAGATTATGCTGGCCAAAATATTCAAGTAGAGCTTAAACTGAGAGTGACGATACATTGTTGGTTCGTCCCTCATTAAAAGATGAAAAAGGACATTTTTTATTTCCATTAACATCACATGCTTGACATAAAGATTAACCATTTTAGAACACTACATTGAAAATATAATCAACATGAAACGGAAGGAAATTTTGCCCCTCATTATGAAGGACATTGAGGGAATGATTCGGAGGAGACAGGATGAAAACAATTCAAATGACAGAGTTTGGCGGACCTGAAGTCTTAAAGTGCACGGAAGTAAACGAACCTATCCCAGCGGCTAATGAAGTACGTGTTAGACTGTTTGCTGCAGGTGTCAACCCGAATGAAACGTATATTCGTACAGGTACGTATTCTTTTTATATTCCGGAGTTGCCGTACACACCCGGGTTTGATGGATCTGGAGTGATTGATGCAATTGGTGAGGGGGTAGGGCATCTCCAAATAGGGGACCGGGTTTTTGTAGCTGCATTGCTTGCAAAGCGGAATACTGGTACGTATGCGCAAAAGGTAGTTTGTGATGCGGATGCTGTCCATAGATTGCTCGAGTCAATCTCATATGAGAAAGGTGCGTCTCTCGGCATTCCAGCTTTAACTGCTTATCGAGCATTGTTTCACAGGGCGAAGATCAAGCCAGGTGAGACCGTCTTGATACATGGTGCAAGCGGTGGCGTGGGTTTGTTGGCTGTTCAAATGGCCAAAGGGTTTGGAGCGACGGTGATTGGAACGGCGAGTACAGAAGAAGGGAAGTCTTTGGTGAAAGCTTCAGGCGCCACACATGTACTCGATCACATAACGGAGGATTCCATCCAAAAAATAATGTCTTTGACAAATGATAAAGGACCAGATGTTATCATTGAGTTTTTGGCAAATGTGAATTTAGAGACTGATCTGAAGGTAATCGCACCCTATGGCCGTATCGTCGTGGTTGGTAACCGGGGCAGCCTGGAAATCAATCCGCGGTTGGCGATGATGAAAGAAGCAGATATATTAGGTTTGGCTCTATGGAATGCGCTACCCGATGAGTACAAAGAGAGTTTGCATGCTGTTGAAGCTTTCCTGGAATCCGGTATTTTACATCCGGAAATCGGAGATGTATTAGCCTTAGAGGATGCTGGAAAAGCACATGAACAACTATTAAATAATAAAGCACATGGAAAGATAATACTGTCCATCGACTAAAGAGTAGGAAAAACATGAGGGAACGTGGCTCCAATGGATCCGCTGCCAGTGGTTGACCGATTGCCTGACTGCTGCAGTCATTGTTAATGAAAAAGATGCTGTCTGAGCATACGCTAGTTCTTCAGGAGCGCGTATGGGATGTGATAGTGAGAACAAGGCGATGAGCACGCAAAAGAAGGGTTCTTCAGCTTATTTTCGTCTGAAGAACCCTTCTTTTATTTGTCATGGATTCGATAAGGATTTTTTTAAGTTTCGTGCGGCTATGGAGAGGTATTGATCCTTAACCGTAATGATAGCAGTGTCTGATTCGAAGAGCAGCATTAAGGCGAATACATCAGGTTCACATTTTTTCAGATTGATCTCATGGTTCATTTTATAAATACCGATAATCCCATTCACAAACAAGGCCATTGGCAAGGAAACGAGAGCCCAATTTTGTATGTGAGAACAATTTGTTGTTGATCAAGTTCATTTGGAACTATCTGATGCTTTCTTGACTTTCCGTGCAAAAGCCAATGGTCTTTCAACAGACTCTATATTGACGTAAATGAGACGTGGAATTTCGAACAACCATTCGTTGTGGATAGACGAGACTTTGATGCCCTGTTCACGAATCGACGAAATAAAAGGCTCCACTTCTTTTTGTAATAATGCGATCCTTCCTAGACATAATGCCTTTCCATTTTTGATATTCAACGACTCGAATGAGAAAGACGATGTCACCATAAACCTTTTGGACAAGATGGTTGCTCTAATAAGATTGCGTGAGATAGTTGCAACACATTTTCCACCCGCAAACCCGTGCTGTCCACCTAATATTTTTGCAAACTGGCGGCAAAGTGACTTTTCATTCTGCACCAAAAGAATTACCTCCTGTTCGCAGTTGGCATGTATTTCCGTGAGTTGTCCTTTCATTGTCTCTCATATGAGGAAACCAATTCCATGTTTGGCGATGGCCGGGTTGTTGTACAGCCCGAAGAAGAAATTGGCAGTGACACCTATCATTGATCCCTATGAGGATCCTAAGCCTGTGGTAGCAGTAAATAAAATATATCATGGAAGAGAATTTCCTTCTCACGTGAAGCTTCCCATACTCTATGGGATATAAGCTCATCGAAGGAGTAACCTGACCCACCTATTAAGCACCGGTAATGAGGCGCCCAAGAGCTGGTATCGGTGCTTAACTATCAACTTAAAAGCTGATTTGTGTAACAACATTTTCATGATAGAAGTACTTTTTAGCTAAACCCAACGACGTTTAAAATCGAAACACCAATTGTGATTTACTTCCAACCGACCATACATATTTAACCAACTTTGAAGTAAGGGTTATTAGAACAGATAGAGGACAAAGAGGATATGGAAGCTGGACTTCTAATCCCTAAGCAAACATTTGTTGATATACAACCACTTATGTTAAATGAGGAACCTGTACTTCTCCAAGGTAGGATATTGAAGCAGGCTACAACCGGAAGAGACCTATATCCGCTTGGAAGGATAGAAACGGTGTTAGGTTCCAGAAGAGGAGTAAGCAGCCAAAAATCATTGTAAATCCCCCGCAGATCAGAAATGAATGAAATTGCTGAACTAAAAGGGGCTACGGTTCATACAATTTTGGGATGTTTAATAAAAAATGCTCAAAATGTCCAAATGCCAAGTAACTTGTACGAATTTATCGACTAAAAAAGGCAGCTTTTATGCTGCCCGCAAAAAACAATTAATTACAATCACAACCAACAATGACTAATAGGACGAAGAGAACCAAGATTAATGAAAAGTCATCAAAAAAGCCAGTGCTCATTAATATCACTCCTTAATTGTGATTGAGGAATACCCCTAAATCAAGGTATGCAATATTACGAATCATGTAAGGGCGGTTGTACTAAAAAAACAAATTGGGCATTAAAACGTAATATTTCAGTGATTTACTCAGTTTGTAATCAGTATATGAAATCAAACTATCCAAGCAAGATAAATAAACACTTCTACTGGCCAAACAAAAAAGCAAGGATTATAGGAGGTTAGCCCACACCTTGCTTTCAAGAAAAAAGATTTATACCTACCTGCAGGTCATTTCTTTAGGATATGATCCGTTCTTACCTTTTGCTATTGTTTCTGGCATGGAGCCAAGACCAAAATTTCAAAGGATGCAGTGGTATGCTCCATTTAACCCATAACGGTCCTTTGGGATCTGGAGCGACGCACAAGGCCCCTTTAGGGGAGCTAATGGGTGGGATTTCATCTTGTTCTAACTGCATTATCCGACAAACGATAGCTTGGATTTTTTCGTAAATAATATTTCGCTCTTGCCAAGTCAATTCTGCAGTGTGGGATCTTGTTGCTAAACCTTCTCTCATCGTTTCTAATACGTTGATGTCGGAAATGGAATCTAACTCAAGGAGAAATTCTTCACTCATCTACATCCCCCTTATTAGTCCAACTTTTATAACATATGAGTGGAGTTAGACTTCTGTATGGTCATTGTGAGCAGGGAAAAAGCCCGAAAAAAGAGCAAGAATGTAGATAGCCTGAAATTATCTCTTTTCAAAAGCTAATTTCATTCCGAGGGTTATCAACATTAATCCTGTTAATCGTTGAAATGCAGAAAGAAATGATGGTTTATTGAACCATGAACGAATGTAATTAATCAAATTAACATAGAAAAATAACCATATAAAAGTTATTAATACGGGTGTTATCCCTATGATAATCATCTGAAATAAAGTATGCTCCTCAGGTACGATAAATTGCGGTAAAAATGACATAAAGAAAATAATGGCTTTAGGGTTAAGTACATTCGAGAACATTCCTTGAAAAAAATAAGAACGGATAGGTGTTTTCTCCGAAGTGGTGGTATCTGAGGATAAGTTTGGCTTCTTCGAAAAAAGTGTAACTATCCCCATCAAAATAAGAAATGCTGCTCCAATATATTTAATAATTGTAAAAAGTAAAACAGAGTTAGCAATAATAGCAGATAAACCAAGAACTGCAATCGCTATATGAATTGTAATACCTGCACAAACACCACCAACAGTTTTAAAACCTACTCCTTTTCCCCGAAAGAGTGTATTTTTAGTGACTAATACTGTATCAGCACCGGGGGTAAGTGCAATTAGTAAGGTTGTTATTACAAATAAATAATAATGTTCCATATTAGCGATCTCCCTCCATTACAATTGATCATCCTAATATTACTATAAAAGATGTATTAGCGATGAGAATTTTAGATAATACGTCTTTAGGGGGCAATGCTTACGATGGAGCTGAAAAATTGCTGCAAAGTAATCAACAAATAGGCCCCACTTGCCCATAATCATTGTTATATTTACCTTAACTATAAATTAGAATTTGTTATTTACAGATATTTTCATGGTAGATTTAACAAAAGGCTCCATCGTTACTTTTGAAACACCGCACTTTACCAAATTCATGGTGGCGGAAGGGACGGCCTACGAATCCAGTAATCCGGCTGCCGGGTTGTCTCTGAGAACGCCCTTGTCGAAGTAAGCGAGAACGCCAAGGCTGGCGACTTCGCAGTTATCACCGATACAAATGGAAGCAAATCGGTTACGGTAAACGTGACGGTGCTCACGGTGAAGAGCATCACGCTCTCGCCTGAGAAAATGAGAGTAGGATCTTGAAAAACCGTCCATTGGTGTGGAAAACGCGTGCGTTGTTTCCGATTTGTCCGGCTTATATGCAAAGTAAAGTTGAGGCATATCATTGTAAAAGGTCAAATATTATACAAATAGTATAAAGCTCTTTAACTACTTGTGGAGCTCGGTGTATCCCACATTCGGAATGCGTCACCAGATAAATCTTTGTGCATGTAAGGAATCGTTCAGCAAGCCCTAATAATTATATTAAAAAACTATTGTTATTTTTATTAAAAACGGGTATCATCTACTTTAGAATTATTCTAAATAAGAGGGACTCGGAATTAATTGACTTTCCAGAGCCTTTGGGGGGATGAGTCAAGATATCCAAATGAACATGTTCATGAAAGCGAATCTCAAAAGTGCGCATTCCAAAGAAACCGAAACCATTGGTTTTTTGTCAGCCAGTTTGTAAGGTTCTTACTACTATAGGTATAATTATTCGCTACTTAATTTACACACTGAGGAGGAACACGTATGGACGCTAACAACACTGCTAACACTGGAAAGTGCCCGGTACATCACGGCGGCGCTACTAGTCACAAATCTAGTGGTACGTCAAATAGGAACTGGTGGCCCAACCAGTTGAACTTGAATATTCTACACCAGCATGACAGAAAATCTAACCCTATGGGAGAAGACTATGATTATGCAGAAGAATTTAAAAGGTTAGACTACCATGCTCTTAAGCAGGATCTTTACGATCTAATGACAAACAGTCAAGACTGGTGGCCTGCTGACTATGGACATTATGGTCCATTCTTTATCCGTATGGCTTGGCACGCAGCAGGTACTTATCGTACAGGTGATGGCCGTGGTGGAGCTGGAGCTAGCGGACAGCGTTTTGCTCCACTTAACAGCTGGCCTGACAACGGCAACCTTGATAAAGCCCGTCGACTGCTATGGCCGATTAAGCAAAAGTATGGCAACAAGATCTCTTGGGCCGACTTGCTCGTTCTAACAGGTAATGTTGCTATTGAATCAATGGGCGGCAAGACATTTGGTTTTGGAGGAGGACGCCCAGACATTTGGCATCCAGAAGAAGACATCTACTGGGGTACTGAAACGGAATGGCTAGGTGATAAGCGTTACTCAGGCGATCGTGAGCTTGAGAATCCACTTGCTGCCGTTCAGATGGGTCTGATTTATGTGAACCCAGAAGGTCCAAACGGTAAGCCAGATCCGCTTGGAAGTGCTCGTGACATACGTGAAACCTTTGCACGTATGGGAATGAACGATGAAGAAACCGTTGCACTAACGGCCGGCGGTCACACTTTTGGCAAGGCACACGGCGCAGGAGATGCTGCTCTGGTTGGTCCAGAGCCAGAAGGTGCTCCAATTGAAGCACAAGGCTTAGGTTGGTTAAGTACGCACGGCAGCGGCAAAGGTCGAGACACCATCACCAGTGGTATTGAAGGTGCTTGGACTGCGAATCCGACACAGTGGGATAATGGTTATTTTGATCTACTGTTTGGATATGAATGGGAGCTTACAAAGAGTCCGGCAGGTGCTCATCAGTGGGTTGCTGTAAATCCTGCTGAGAAGGATCTTGCACCAGATGCAGAAGATCCATCCGTCCGTGTTCCGACTATGATGACCACCGCGGATATGGCAATGCGTATGGATCCAGAATACGAGAAAATATCTCGTCGTTTCCATGAGAATCCAGAAGAGTTTGCAGATGCATTCGCTCGTGCATGGTTCAAGCTAACACACCGTGACATGGGTCCTCATGCAAGATATCTAGGCCCAGAAGTTCCAGAAGAGGTTTTGATCTGGCAAGATCCTATTCCAGCTATTGATTATGAATTAACAGATGCAGAAGTAGCAGATCTCAAGGCCAAGATCTTAGATTCGGGACTTACAGTCAGCGAGCTCGTAACAACTGCTTGGGCTTCAGCTAGTACCTTCCGTGGCTCAGATAAGCGTGGCGGCGCTAATGGTGCCCGTATCCGTCTTGCTCCACAGAATGAGTGGGAAGTTAATCAGCCGGAACAACTTACAAAAGTGCTCAATGTACTAGAAGGAATTCAAAATCAACTAGATAAGAAAATCAGCATTGCCGATTTGATTGTACTAGGTGGTAGTGCCGCAGTAGAAAAAGCTGCACAAGATGCAGGCTTTGATATAACGGTTCCTTTTGCTCCCGGACGCGGCGATGCAACACAAGAGCAAACTGATCGAGAGAGCTTTGCTGTGCTAGAGCCTATCGCTGATGGTTTCCGCAACTATCAGAAGAAGCAGTATAGTGTAAGTGCAGAAGAGCTCCTAGTAGACAAGGCACAGCTACTAAACCTTACTGCACCAGAAATGACTGTACTTATTGGCGGCATGCGTGTTCTAGGTACAAACTACGATGGCACTGGGCACGGCGTTTTCACTGATCGTGTAGGCACACTTACAAACGACTTCTTTGTTAACTTGCTTGACATGGGAGTAGTGTGGAAGCCTGTAGACGGAGGCGTATATGAAGGACGTGATCGCAAGACAGGTGAAGTAGTGCGTACAGCAACTAGAGTTGACCTAGTGTTCGGTTCAAACTCTGTTCTACGTGCCCTTGCAGAAGTTTATGCGCAAAACGATAATAAAGAAAAGTTTGTTCGTGACTTTATAACCGCTTGGGTTAAGGTAATGAATGCAGACCGTTTCGACCTTAATTAACGGCTACTACAGCTCTTCCATATGAAGCCATCGACTAGGAAGCCATCCTCTCCAAAGTCGATGGCTTCATTGTGACCAGAGTGGTTTTTTAGTCGCGCATAGCTCCTGCCTCTCGAGAAGTCATTGCACCTTTTCCTTCGCTTACATCTTTTTGAATTTCTTGTTTTACTTTTTGTGGATCTGTTCCGGCAAACTCTGGGTGCAAAATAGAACCCAAATTCTCATTAGCTTGTTGATCCTGTTGCATAAAAGTCCTCCTCCATTTATTGTTTCACAATCTTATTATTTACGAAAAAACACTTGGTTTATCCTGAGGAATTGAGCGGATTACACTTAAAGTAAAGGGGACTTTTGTTGAACACTGGGTTGCTGCGGCAGCCCTTTTTTCATAGCCGCCTAAAGAAATGGCAGTTGTGAAATATCTAAATGAGTAAGAAAGCGATGTAATTTAAGGATAACACGATCAACAGCCTTCTTTATTTCAGTGTGGACGGCACGGCTCTCGGAAAGAAGCTGCGGATCGAAGAAAATGGGGGTAAACGAGCGAAAGAGTGAAAGCATTTTTTCCTTTCAAACAGTCACATGTGTTGTGAGAGTATCGGGGGTGCGGCTGGGATCACGATTGGGGCTTAAGCAAAAAAAATAACCTCAGATGAATTCTGAGGTCACTTCCGAGCTTAACTCCGCAGTAGGTTATATTAGCTATCCAAATTCCGGATTATTGTTCAACAGTAGCGGCTCCTCCGAGTCGTTTCAGGATTGCTTTCGTTTCGGCGGTTCCAAGACGCAAGACAGTAGTGTGTTGACATGACACCAAATGGTGACCTATAATTAAAGCGTCACCATTTGGTGTCCAATTAGGGGTTAGTCATTTGGAACGTTTGGAACCTGAATAATTTTCACTTGAAACAACTATGAGGAGGAAACAAATGAGTACGATTATCGGTGCCGAAACATCCGCGAAAGTAGGAACCCAACCCCGAGGAAAATTGATTTCTTATTGGACAGTCACATTACTACTTGCAGCAGCGGTTATGTTAAGTGGCATCGGGCAACTGATGCAATATGGGGGAAACCTCGAGTTAGTGACGAATCTTGGCTACCCATTATACATCTTGACCATTCTCGGGATTTGGAAAGTGCTTGGAGCCATCGCTCTCGTCGTGTCAGGTTTTCCTCGGCTTAAAGAATGGGTTCACGCTGGTATCTTCTTTTTAATGACTGGTGCGGCTTTATCTCATGCGTTTGCTAATGATTATGGTGATTACGGGTTTCCTATTATCCTTCCACTTTCATATGCTGCACTAAATATCGCCTCGTGGGCGCTACGTCCGAAGAGCCGCAAATTTTAGGGAGGTGGTGAAATTAACGGCTGTCCCTTAATACACCAACAGATTTCTACTAAAAAAATATTATTTTGGAGAGGGTGGCTGTGAGCGAGAACAACCAGTTGCGGGACGTGTTTGACGCGATTGCAGATCCAACTAGGCGCCGACTGATTCATCTGTTAGCAGAGGCAGAGGAGATACCGCTTCATGAGTTAACGGCACAGTTTCAAATGGGCCGTACAGCGGTATCCAAGCATTTGACAATCCTTAAAGAGGCCGGACTGGTACTTGACCGAAAAGTCGGCAGAGAAACGCGATTTAGGCTAAACGCCTCTCCACTCAGAGAAATTCAAGAGTGGGCGGCATTCTACAGCAAGTTCTGGAGTACGAATATGTTGCGCTTGAACCAACTATTAGAGGAGGAAGAAGAATGAGTTTAGCATTATCCTTGGATTTTCAGTACACGACATCGATCGAGAAGCTTTGGTCCGCCCTAACCGATTCAAACAAGCTTGCCAAGTGGGTGGTCAACATCCACAACGGTGAGGCAATGGAGAATGATTTTAAGCCCGTCGTAGGGCACCGTTTTCAGTTTCGCACACAGCCGTCCGAGTGGTGGAATGGAATTATTGACGGCGAAGTGCTTATCGTAGACGCACCAAACCGCTTGTCCTATACTTGGGCCAGCGGAGGGGAGAAGCACACGGTCACCTGGACGCTGCAAGATTTAGGGGACGGAAAGGTTAACCTTCATCTCGAACAAACCGGATTCTCAAATACTCAAGGACTCGAAGGCGCTAAGTATGGCTGGGGCAAATGGTGCGGCGAGCTTGAAAAGGTGTTGGAGCAATAATCGCATTCGGTACAAAAACATCTCCTTCCTCAATGCCAAATTATTGGGTACGATAGTTGAGCCCTGCTTGACCCGAATCAACATAAACCGGCTGCATCTAGTTTGCAGCCGGTTTATGTCTACTTGAATGATTCAATGTGAATAGAAGGAGAAATCAACACAATCGGAAGGGTGCTGGGCATGAGCGAATCTAATCAGGAGTATATCGTAATCTCGGGTGCGAGGGAAAACAATCTCAAGAACGTATCCTTGCGTATCCCTAAGCGGAAGATTACGATCTTCACCGGGGTATCCGGATCCGGCAAGTCATCGATCGTTTTCGATACCGTCGCCGCCGAATCCCAGCGTCTGCTGAACGAAAACTTCAGCATGTTCGTCCGCAACTTTCTGCCGCGTTTTCCGCAACCGGATGCAGACGCGATCGAGAACCTGAGCATGGCTGTTATTGTGGATCAGAAGCGGCTGGGCGGCGGTTCCCATTCCACGATGGGCACGATTACCGATATCTCTCCCATTCTCCGTCTTCTCTTCTCCCGTGTGGGTCAGCCCTATGTTGGACAAGCGCACATGTTCTCGTTTAACGATCCGCAAGGCATGTGTCCCGAGTGCAACGGGATCGGTCGCAAATTAGGCGTAGACATGAGCAAGGCGGTAGATATGGCAAAATCGTTGAATGAAGGGGCAATTATGCTACCTGACTATAAGGTAGACAGCTGGGATTGGACGATGATCGTGCAGTCGGGGTCATTTGATCCAGACAAGAAGCTGAGCGATTATTCGGATGAGGAACTGGAGGAACTGCTGTACGGCAAGGCGAGGAAAGTGAAGATGGATTTCGCCGGGAAGGCGACGAATATTACGGTAGAAGGTGTTATCGAGAAGTTCACAAACAAATACATCAGGCAGGATGTGAAGACGAAGTCCGAGCGTACACAAAAAGCTGTTGCACCATACATCTCCGAGGGTCTTTGCCCCAGTTGCCGCGGCGCAAGACTCAGTCAGGCAGCGCTCAGCTGCAAAATAAATAGACTCAACATTGCACAGATGTCCTCCATGGAGGTCGGACATCTCATCCGCGTCATTCGGGAGATTGACGATTCTGTCGCGGCGCCGGTCGTCAAGTCGCTGACGGAGCGGTTGCAGCATCTGGTGGATATTGGACTTGACTACTTGACGCTGGACCGTGAGACTGATACATTGTCCGGCGGCGAGTCGCAGCGGGTCAAAATGGTGAAACACCTGAGCGGCAGTCTGGTGGATGTCACTTACATCTTCGATGAGCCCAGCGTTGGCTTGCACCCCCGTGATGTACACCGGTTAAATGAATTGCTTCAGAAGCTGCGCGATAAGGGCAATACCGTAATTGTCGTCGAGCATGATCCCGATGTAATCAAGGTTGCGGATCATATCGTCGACGTCGGGCCTCACGCCGGCAACCGCGGCGGTACCATCGTGTATGAAGGAAGCTACCAAGCCTTACTGGATTCTGGCACACTGACAGGCACCCATATGAAGCGGCCGCTCCAGCTGAAGCACGATTGCAGGCAGCCATCCGGCAAGCTGACCATCAAGGATGCCACGCTGCACAACCTGCAGAATGTGAGCGTAGATATTCCAACCGGAGTGCTGACAGCAGTTACGGGAGTCGCCGGATCGGGCAAGAGTACGTTGATTAACGAAGTATTTCTCAGCCAACATCCTGATGCGATCGTCATCGACCAATCGGCGGTAGGAGTGTCAACACGCTCGAATCCCGCGACCTACACGGGCATTATGGATGATGTGCGCAAGGCGTTTGCTTCCGCGAACAAAGTGAACCAGGGCTTGTTCAGCTTCAACTCCAAGGGAGCTTGCGAGAACTGCCAAGGGCTGGGTGTTGTGTACACAGACCTTGCATTCCTCGACAGCGTGAAGCTGCCATGCGAAGTATGCGGAGGTAGACGGTTCAAGGAAGAGGTGCTCGCCTACAAGCTGAACGGCAAGTCCATTGCAGAAGTGCTGGAGATGACAGTGGAGCAAGCCTTGGATTTTTTTCAGCTAAAAGAGGTTGTGCGCAAGCTCCAGGCGATGAGCGATGTGGGGCTGAACTATATTACACTCGGCCAGCCGCTCAGCACGCTCTCGGGCGGGGAATGCCAGCGCATCAAGCTGGCAAGCGAGCTGCATAAAAAGGGGAGCATCTACGTGATGGACGAGCCGACGACTGGACTACATATGTCAGATATCGGTCACCTTTTGGGGATCATGAACCGCCTCGTGGATGCCGGCAATACCGTCATCGTCATCGAGCATAACCTCGATGTGATCAGCCAAGCGGATTGGATTATTGATATGGGACCAGATGGAGGCAGCAAGGGTGGCCAGGTGGTATTCGAGGGTACTCCTCCGCAGATCATCCTTGCAGAGCAGTCGATTACGGGAAGATACTTGAAATAATGCATCACATCCACTTTTGTAATGCATGAGCTTCGAAAATTCTAAGCATGGCAGTTGAAAAAAAGAAAAGTTAAACTTGC
The DNA here is from genome assembly GCF_050467985.1 of Brevibacillus sp. NRS-1366. NCBI lineage: Bacteria > Bacillati > Bacillota > Bacilli > Caryophanales > Paenibacillaceae > Brevibacillus > Brevibacillus sp. NRS-1366. Next base: position 20,411 of record NZ_JBITPN010000052.1, read on the forward strand.
GTATACTCAACCAAGGCTGCCAGTAGAATCGGCAGCCTTTCGATTTAATAACGGGTTAAAGTAAACAGCACACAACGTTCATTCCACCTTAACTCGGTAAAATATTGACAAATATTGAGAGCGAATGATACGCTTCTGATTACTTTCATTACATGTAGGTGGCCTATGAGAAAAAAATTACAAGTCTTCATTTCGTCTACTTTTAGCGATTTAGTTGAGGAAAGACATGCCGCTGTAGAAGCGATACTGCGTGCTGGACACATCCCTACTGGAACCGAGCTTTTCTTCAATGAAGTTTCATTAGAATTTTCTAAGAGATGGATCGATGAATCTGATGTCTTTATCCTGATTCTCGGAGGGCTCTATGGAACAATGCTTCCTGATGACTCAAAGAGCTATACGCATTGGAAGTATGATTATGCCGGGGAAGTTGGAAAACCTAGATTTGCTTTCGTAGTTACAGATGAAGCATTAAGAAGAAAGCCATACGACTTTGTAACAATGGAAACCTATCAGAGGCTCCAAGAGTTTAAGCAATCCGTAATGGAAACCATTCCAACCTTTTACGCCGAAGATGAACGGCACATTAAGATGGTTATTCGTGATCAATTGCCAGTGTATCAACGAAGAGACGATTTGTACGGGTGGTTTTCTGGCAAGGAGATCCCAGATGTACAACAGTTATTGGAAGAGAATGCAAAATTAAAAGTCGAGTTAGAAAAGTTTCAAAGTGGAAATAATTAATGGAGAGAAAGTCCCCTTTCGCAAAAAAGGGGACTTTTTTGTTTGTGAATAAAGAAACACAGTAATTTACGATTTCCACAATTTGCGTTAAAGCTGGGTTAATATCCGTTCACTATGATGACTATGAAGGAAATGAATCAAAACAAAAATGATGAAGGAAATACTACACAGAAATGAGGGTAAGCAGCATGATTCAGTTTTTATGGTTCGATCTTGGGTACACACTGGTGAGGATGAACAGGGAAGAGGTTTACCAGAAGGTATTGGGGCAGTTCGATGTATACCGCAGCCAGGAGGAAATCGCTCTTGCCTACCATCGGACAGACAAGCTGTTCATGCGAGAGTATCAAGGTGTGTTGGGCAAAGACAGCAGAGCATTTTTGCCGTGGTATGTCGGCGCTCTTAACTACAAGCTGCGACTTTCCCTACCGATTGAAGATGTGGTTCAGGTTTATCGAAAGCATGCCACTGAGCATCCTCTGCAATGGACTGCTTACGACGGGGCAAAAGAGACGCTGTGTGAGCTTAAAAATCACGGCTACCGGCTTGGACTGATTTCCAACTGGGATCAAACAGCGAAGATCGTGCTGGAAAGAAACGGTCTGGATGAGGTGCTCGATGAAATCATCATCTCCTCCGAAGTAGGGCTGGAAAAGCCTGACCCGGCTATTTTCCGGCTGGCATTGGAAAAAGCCAACGTGACATCCAATCAGTCCCTCTACATCGGTGACAACTACTATGATGATGTGATCGGCTGTCAAAAGGTCGGCATGCACTGCCTGCTCATTAATCCATATGGAAATTGTGGCGTGGAGGAATTATCCTATCAGCCAGTTATTCGCGGCATCCAGGATGTAGCTACTTACTTAGGTCATCCGCAGCAGCGTCTTGAGGTCAATTAACGGGAGCGAATTACTATGCAGTCGTTTGTAGAGAGAATCCAGGAGCACTTCGACACCTTGAGTACCGGACAGAAAAAAGTGGCTCACTATATTCAAACCAACATGCAGGATGCTGTCATGCAGTCCGCGCACAAGATCGCCGATAATTCGGGTGTTAGCGAAGCTACGGTTCATCGACTGGCGCAAGCTTTGTCCTATACCAGTTTTTCCAACATGCTTCAGGACTTGCGGCACTATGTGATGAAGGATCAGCGGGCTGTGAGAAATTTCCTGATTTCCACAAGCCATCAGGAAGACTCCTGGCTTGAAAAGCATTTTCAGCAAGAGCTGGACAACCTGCATGAGACGATGGCTCGGGCGGACAAGTCCTCGATCAATCAAGCCGCGCGCATGCTTCTGGAAGCTGAACGAATCTGGGTTGTTGGATGGCGGATGGGATTATCTATCACCTCGTACATGAGCTTCGTTCTGAAGTACATGCTGGGTAACTGTGAACTGATCCCTCAAGGAGGTGTTGCGGAATACGCGACCTACATTAAGCCGAACGATACCGTATTTGCCTGTGGCTTTCCGCGCTATTGCTCCCGGACGCTAAAAGTAGCTGCACTCGCCAAGGAGGAGGGGGCGAGAGTCATTGTGCTTACCGATTCCGAGCTTTCACCATTCGCCAAGCTCGCTGATCTGACGCTGTTTGCTTCCAATAAATCGACCGGATTTCTGGATTCGTATACGGCTTCTCTTTCAGTGGCAAGCGCGATTATTAACGAGATCTCGTACCTGGAGAAAAATCGCGTGCACCAAAATATTCAGAAGATGGAAATGATGTTCAAGGAGTTTCAGGATCATTTCGAGTGGAAATGAATGCATGGGAAAGGAACCATAGGATGAATATTACGGTGATCGGTTGTTGGGGTGCGTACCCTGAGAAAAATGAAGCGACCTCTGGATACCTGGTCGAATACAGCGGGGGCAAGATTTTGTTGGATTGCGGAAGCGGAGTGTTGTCTCGTCTGCAAAATCACTGCTCTCTAGAAGAGCTGGACGCTGTCGTCGTTACCCATACACACGCTGATCATATGGCGGATGTGTACAGCTTGGAATTTGCCATTTTGATTCTTATGCAAATCGGCAAAAGGAAGAAGCCGCTTGACGTGTATGTATATGGCACGGAGCCAGACCATCTGTCCTTCAGCTTTCCTCAGTACGTACATATACACCCGATTCGCATAAACGAGCCGCTGATCATCGGTGCGGTGAAGCTTGAGTTTTCGGAAAATGTCCACGATGTTCCCTGCTGTGCGGTCAGGCTTACATCTGAAAACGGCAAGACGCTTGTTTATTCTGGAGATACCGGCTATTGCCAATCGTTGATCGAGCTTGCTTGCCATGCGGATCTGTTGCTGATTGAAAGCAGCTTTTACGACTGGCAAAAAGGGATGATGGATGGCCACTTGACGGCGGGAGAAGCCGGAACAATCGCTGCTTTAGCTAACGCCAGACAGCTGGTGCTTACGCATTTTCCCCATTATGGAGAGCTTACGCAATTGGTTGAGGAAGCAACACAGCATTACGACGGACCCATCCATTTGGCTTATGGTGACATGAAAATATCGATCTAATCCTGGAAAGGGGTTTTTCCCATGTTGAAAATAAGGAAGACGTTCGTAACAGGCTTCTCCATATTGGTGGTATTCTCGATGGTCATCTCCGGCTGCGGCAGCAGCGCTTCTCCAGCTCCGGCAACAACAGGTTCAACACAGACAACTGCTGATACACAAACAAAAGACAGCGGCGGGGATGAGAAAGTAGAGGGTGGAACTGTACGAGTTGCCATGGCAACGGAGCCGGACAACCTGGATCCATATCTGTCTGCAGCGACTGACACCAGTTCCATGATGGACAACGTATTCGACGGTTTGTTTGAAGCAGGGGAAAACAGTGAGCTGCTTCCAACCATAGCAGAATCATATCAGGTGTCCGACGATGGATTGACCTATACGTTCAAAATCCGTAAAGGGATCAAGTTCCACGACGGCTCGGATTTGACTGCTGAAGACGTTCAGTATTCGTATGCAAAGCTGTCCGGACTAAACGGCAAGGAACCGCTCTCGGCAAAGTTTGCTGCAATCGAGAAGATGGATACTCCAGATGACTCCACTGTTGTAGTCAAGCTCAAAGAAAAGGACGCGGCTTTTTTAGCAGCCAACATCGTCGCCATCGTACCGAAGGATTATGAAAAGCAGAGCGAAAAGCCGATCGGCGCAGGGCCGTTCAAGTTCGCTTCCTATACACCGGGCCAGCAGCTCGTTTTGGAGAGGAATGATCAATTCTACGATCAAGAAAAGAAGCCGGCACTGGAACGCGTTGAGTTTAAAATCATGCCAGATACCAATGCATCCGTGTTGGCTATGCAATCCGGCGATATTGACATGATACCAGGCATCTCTGAGCAAGGCGCAAAACAGTTGGGTGCGGGATTTCAAATCGTCTCCGGTCCGCAGAACATGGTTCAGCTGATGGCTTTGAACAATTCCGTCAAGCCATTAAATGATGTGCGGGTGCGTCAGGCGATCAATTATGCCATCGACAAAGATGTGATTATTCAAACGGTTGCGGAAGGAAACGGGGTAAAGCTGGGATCCAATATGAGCCCCGCGATGAAAAGGTACTATCAGGAAGGATTGACGGAGCGTTACCAAACAGATGTGGAAAAGGCGAAGGCACTTCTCAAGGAAGCAGGTTACGAGCAAGGCTTTAAGCTGCCGATAACAGTTCCTTCGAACTACTCCTTTCACGTCGATACGGCACAGGTCATCGCCGAGCAGTTGAAAGTGGTTGGCATTGTAGCAGAGATCAAGCAGGTGGAATGGAGCAGCTGGCTAGAAGACGTGTACAACAATGCCAAATATGAAGCGACAATCATCGGCTTGACTGGCAAGCTCGATCCGCATGAAGTCCTGGGAAGATTTGAAACCACCTATCGCAAAAACTTCTACAAATTCAGCAATGCCGAGTTCGATGACCTCGTCAATCGCGGGCGCACGGAAGTCGCCGAGACGAAGCGGGCCGACTTGTACAAGCAAGCACAGACGGTTCTTACTGAACAAGCAGTCGCCGTATTTATCATGGACCCTAGCCGCTCCGTTGCGTTGAAGGAAAATTTACACGGCTTCAAAATGTATCCTGTACAAAAATACGATTTCGCCGCGATGTACTTTTCCACAAAGTAAACGAGGGATGCTGAAGTGAGATTTTACATGACAAAGCTGGCTACTTTACTGTCCACCGTCTTGCTCGTATCCGTCATGACGTTTCTTGTCTTTCAAATTTTGCCGGGCGACCCTGCCGAGATCGTGCTCGGCGTGGACGCAGATCCGCATCAGCTCGCTGAATTACGCAAGACAATGGGCCTGAATCGGCCGGCAACGGAGCGTTATGCTTCATGGATCGCGGATACGGTGAGCGGTGATTTCGGAACGTCGCTCCGCTATCAGCGATCGGTGGCGGATATCGTGGCAGAACGTTTGCCTGTTACACTGTCGCTTTCTGTAATGTCGTTGGGGTTGACCTTGGTCATCGGTCTTCCCCTCGGCATCTACATCGCGCGAAAAGATAGCAAATTCTCGTCGACGCTGTTATCTGCCCTCACACAGCTGGGGTTGGCTGTACCCTCGTTCTGGATGGCATTTATTCTGATTCTGGTGTTCTCTGTCACTTTCAAGCTCTTTCCGACTTACGGCTATGTCCCCTGGAACCAAGATCCCGTGGGTGCGTTCAAATCTCTCTTTTTACCTTCGCTTGCCCTCGCGATTCCGGGCATCGCTGTGATCATCCGGTATTTGCGAAACACGCTGCTGGACCAGTTCCGTATGGATTACGTGCGTACGGCCAGAAGCAAAGGATTGCGGGAAAAGAGCATCATGTACGGTCACATTTTGCGCAACTCCTTGATTCCGGTGCTGACGATCGTCGGCTTGTTGATCGCAGATACGCTGGGAGGCAGCATCGTCGTAGAAAATGTATTTGCCCTGCCAGGACTTGGCAATCTGCTCATTACTTCAATTGGCACACGTGATTTGCCTCTGTTGCAAACGCTTGTACTTTACATTGCGATTATTGTGGTTTTGATAAATTTTGTCGTCGATATCCTGTATAAGGTGATTGATCCGCGAATTCGATTGAAAAGGTGAACGAGATGAGATGGAATCAGCTAGTCCGCAACAAGCTGTTTATCATCGGAGGTTGCTTGATTGCTTTGCTCCTGGGACTGATGGTGACAAGCCTGTTCTATACTCCGTATGGTCCCAACGACATGAATACAACAATGCGCCTGGCACCGCCGCAAGCTTCCCATTGGTTTGGAACGGATAATTTCGGACGTGACATTTTCAGCAGGATTATGGAGGGAACGCAGACTTCATTTGTGATTGGAATCGCATCTGTGGCGATCGGCTTGGTCGCAGGCCTTTTGATTGGTGCGATAGCAGGCTATTGGGGAGGATGGCTGGACGAGATTCTGATGCGTATCATCGATGCGATGCTGGCGTTTCCAGGCATTTTGCTGGCGATCATGCTCGTCTCTGTGTTCGGTCCGGGATTTAGCAATACCATCGTAGCGCTCGGAATTATGAGCATACCAGCGTTTGCCAGAATTGCCCGCAGCGGATTCATTCAATACAAGGAGTTTGCTTTTGTTAAAGCAGCGATAGCCAGAGGTGCGGGCTCGCTGCGCATCATTTCTCTTCATATTCTTCCCAATATTACATCTCCGCTCATTGTCGCCTCGACGATGCGGTTTTCCGGGTCTATCTTGGCTGAAGCTGGATTAAGTTATCTCGGTCTAGGCGTGCAACCGCCCGATCCAAGCTGGGGCCGCATGCTGAAAGAAGCACAACCGTTTATTATAGGCGCACCTTGGTACGTTTTTATCACGGGAGCGGTCATAACAGCGATGGTACTCGGATTCAATCTGCTCGGAGACGGGATGAGAGACGGTTACGACTTGAAGCGTTAGGAGGGACGAATCATGGCAAACACGCTGCTAGCGATCCGGGAGCTGGATGTGGCGTTTACAATCGGTAAGAAGCAATATCCGGCTTTGCGGCAACTCAGCTTCCAGGTAGACGAAAAGGAAAGAGTGGGAATCGTCGGAGAGTCCGGCTGTGGAAAAAGTCTTACTTCCTTGTCCGTCATGGGTCTTTTGCCAGAGTCGGCGACAATTACGCGTGGCGAGATCAATGTGGCGGGTAAAAAGTTGTCGACTAGAATGGGAGTAGAATGGAATTCCACAAGAGGCAGGCAGGTCGCAATGATTTTCCAGGATCCGATGTCAGCGCTCAATCCGCTCATGCCTGTCGGAAAACAAATCGCCGAAATGGCTCTGACCCATCTTCCCGTCTCCAAAAAGGAAGCGAAGGAGCTTGCTCTGGACATGATGGCAAAAGTCGGGCTGTCCCGGATCATTCAGCTTTACGGGGAGTATCCGCATCGGCTCTCCGGCGGAATGATGCAACGAATGATGATCGCAATGGCTTTGATTTGCAAGCCCAAGCTGCTGATCGCAGATGAGCCAACAACGGCTCTCGATGTCACGATTCAGGCACAAATCCTGGACTTGCTCCGTGAGATGAATTGCTCTACAGGTACCGCGATGCTGTTCATTTCCCATGATTTGGGCGTCATCCGAGAGGTATGTGAGCGGGTGATAGTGATGTATGCGGGATATATGGTTGAGGACGCTCCTGTTCAGGAAATTTTGGAGCATCCGAAGCATCCGTATACAGCTGCTTTGTTGCAGGCGCTTCCAAGTGTAGAGAAGCGGGGTCAATTGCTTTACACCATTCCCGGGCGGGTTCCTCCGCTAACCGAGCGAGGGGAGGGGTGTCCATTCGCTGGTCGCTGCCCGAGAGCCTTTACCATATGCCATACGAAAACTCCCGAGCTTGAAACCGGTGCGAATGGTCATCGGGTGCGTTGTCATCTCTATGCGGAAGGGAAGATATTCGCATGAGCAAAGCACTGATCCAGGTTGAGGCTCTGACAAAACATTTCCCTCTGCCCAAAATGAAGCTACTTGAGAAACGGCAAGTCGTAAAAGCCGTAAATGAAATCTCGTTCGAAATCGCAGAGGGAGAAATTTTTGGTCTCGTCGGGGAGAGCGGCTGTGGTAAGTCCACGACTGGCCAAATGCTCGTCCAGCTGGTGAAGGAATCACATGGCAGTATTTACTACCGCGACAGGCAAATCAACCGATTATCTGCAAACGAAATGAAGGTGCTCAGGAGGGAGCTTCAAATCGTCTTCCAGGACCCGTCCTCTTCCTTAAATCCGAAGAAAACGATTGGTTGGTTGTTAGAAGAGCCACTGGTCATACACGGTATCACAAACAAGACGAAAAGAAGGGAGATCGTGATTGAGACACTGGAGCAGGTTGGTCTTGGTACAGATTACCTGAAGCGGTATCCCCATGAATTAAGCGGTGGGCAGAAGCAACGCGTAGGCATTGCAGCGGCACTTGTCCTGAAACCCAAATTCATTGTCATTGACGAAGCAGTGTCGGCCCTTGACGTATCCGTACAGTCGCAAATTTTGAATTTGCTTCTGGAGCTGCGTAACAAACTGGGATTGACCTATTTGTTCATCTCCCACGATCTCAATGTGGTGCAATATATTAGCGATCGGGTAGGGGTCATGTATCTGGGAAAGCTGGTTGAAATATTCGATGTCGACCAAACGCCACAAGGGCCGCTGCATCCTTATACGAAGGCGCTTTTCTCTGCAATTCCTGATGTGATGGGCACGAGGGAGAGGATACTGCTGAAAGGCGACGTACCCAATCCGCTTTCCCTGCCTAACGGATGCCCTTTTCATCCAAGATGTCCGCTGGCAATGGATAAATGTAGCAAGGAGCCACCAACATTGCGGACGTTAGCGCCAAGACACGCAGTCAGTTGTCATTTATTCGAGGAGGGGGATTTTCTATCGTGAAACTAGGAATCATATCGGACCTGCATGTGGATCTCAACGAGCTTCCCGGTGAACCCCTTGTGGAAGAGGCGCTTCTGGAACTAGCTGTCCAGCAAAAACTAGATGGCTTGATCATTGCCGGGGATATCTCCAACGATGTCCATCGAAGCTTGCAAGTTCTTAAAATGCTTCAAGAGCAAGCTGGCATTCCCATCCTGTTCGTCCCCGGTAATCACGATTATTGGAGCAAGGATAATGGAATCACGGACACGTGGGAAATCTATCGCAAGTTTCAATCGTACGCAGGATGTTTAAGCGAAAAGCCTTACACCCTCGACAACGGATGGGTCGTCGTCGGCAATTCGGGATGGTACGATTATACGATGGGAGAGCCGGGATATACATTTGAGCAGTTTGCGCAAATGCATGCGATGGACAGAACGTGGCAGGATAGCATCTACGTGCGGTGGGGAATGAGCAATGGAGATATTCACCGGTATTTTTACGAGTGCATGGAACAAGAATTGGCGCAATTTCAAAACAGGCAAATCATCATGGTGACCCATATGCTGGCTCATCCGTATTTTAAGGTGCCGATGCCGCATCCTCAGTGGTCGTATTTCAACGCCTTTTTGGGAAGTGTAGACTATGCAGATCTCTACAAGAAATACGGCGTGCGCTATGGAATAATGGGTCATGTTCATTACCGCAAAAGACATGTGGAACAGGGGACGGAAATGATCTGCGCCTGCCTTGGTTATCGCAAGGAATGGCGCAATAAGTCCGTAACGGTTGAGCTTCGCGAATGTCTGCAAATTGTCCATCTTTAATCCGTTATACAGCGCTTCTATCATTGCTCATGCATAGGCAATCAGGATCAGAAAAACTCATAACCGATACATGTCGGTTGTGAGTTTTTGCTTGTCAAGAATGACGAGGGAGAGATACGTTGGCACCGGAAGAAAGAAAAAGACAGGAGCGGTTGAAGCATGATTATCGGTACAGGAGTAGACATGGGAGAATTCGAACGGTTTGCCGCATTAGAAAAAAATGTAGCTGATGATTATCAGGAACCTATAGCTTACAGATTCCTGATAATGTAGATCATTGGAACCCAGACCCTGAGTTATTTGCACGCTTGCTCTTTTTATAAGTTTACATAATATATATTCACGAATGAAAAAACGAGAGTCATAGAGTCGGTCCAATAATTATTGGTGCGTCCGGGGGTGTTATGGGTTGCGTCCGGGGGTGTTATGGGTTGCGTCCCTGGTAGTTATGTTAAACATTCTAAGTTAGTTATAAACAACTTTTACTAGTTTGCTTTTTGAGGAATTTTGTTATTAATAAGTCGTAGAAGACACTTTGTAATAATTGCTTTACCAAAAGCATCAGCATTATCCCGCAGCATATTATGGAGTAGGTGACTGTATCTATCGGCATCCGTTTGTCTCCATACTTTGTAATATTCAAACCGGGAGCAAGTATGGAAAATTTGAGTTAAACAAATTTGCAATAGCTTTAGCTAAAAACGCTTTCCAAGACCAGGTTTTAAAATTGAAGCTAATACTTTGCCTTCAGATCATGTAGATTGGTCGGAACATTCACCATCGAGACTAATGAATAATACCCTACATTAACCCAATTTCTTTAAATCAAGTGTGTCTCTGAGTTAATGGGATCCAAACTGTTAATGTAGGGGAGTGTCGAATGAGTGAACATAAGCAGAAGGATGGGAAATTAATTTTTGATTACATCGTTGTAGGCACCGGTCCTGCAGGTTCTGTTATTGCAAAGAAACTAACGGACGATAAAAAAACATCAGTTCTAGTATTGGAAGCAGGAGAAAATAATGATAGGGACACGCCAATTAGCAACTCAACGTTTGCATTAGAGCTTGAGGAGCTTTTTCTGCCTCAATATTTTTGGCCAGGAGAAGGAGTACCGCAGGAAAAAGTAAATGAACGAAGTTTTGAATGGACGACAGGTCGATTATTGGGTGGAGGCTCTTCAATTAACACACAGCAGTATGTAAGACCTACGTCAGCAGTTTTTCGGGAATGGGAAAAGCTGCTGGGACCTATTTGGTCACCGAAGAATGCAATCAAAGGTTTTCAAAAAATGGAAAAATACAATGGTAAGACAAACAATACAAATGTACATGGTTATAAGGGAAGGATCGACATTCGGCAAGCACCGGAAAATCCAACACCAATGTCCAAAAAGTTAGTGTCAGCCATCGAGAAAGCAACAGGATTTCGAAAAATTCTTGATTACAATGACCCGAAAACTCCCCTAGGGCCCTTTACGCGTTGGCAATTATTTCAGCAACCCAACGGACGGCGAGAAAGTGCTTCCACCGCCTTTCTATCATCGGATATCATGACTCCTGCCGGTCAAGGAGTCAATGGTCGAAAGCTGCGTGTTTTCTTTAAATCAACAGCTCTTCGGGTTTTATTTAGGAATAAGCGAGCAATTGGCGTAGAATTTTTCAAAGAGGGAAATTGCGTGCGAGCCTACACTCGGAAAAAAGTAATTATTTCAGCAGGCATCAATAGTTCTCAGCTCTTATTGCTTTCTGGAATCGGTCCCGCCAAAATGCTTCAGGACGCAGGAATCCCTGTTGTTTTCGCCAACTCCAACGTAGGCAAACGTCTTAGAAACCACACGCTTAACTTTGCTGAGTTTAGCGCCAATCCGAAAGATAATCCATTACCTGATAATGATCCAAATGCGCTTTTTACAGGTGGGGCCTTTTTGCCAGATCCCACTCCAGGCTCAAACAAAACTCGTCGTGCAGTTCAACTAATCGGAATCGGCTCAAAAGGGAAACTGGTTATAGCTATACTTTTCCTAAAACCAAAAAGCCGCGGTTCAATAAAAATACAAAGCAATGATCCGTTGAAAGTTGTGCTAGCTGATGAAGGGTATCTCAATAATCCCGCAGATCTTGAAGCAGTTAAAAACTGTTATAAGATATATATCAAGAAGATAGCTGCACATTTAGCCGCGATCGATCGATCATACCGGCTTGTTTCACCAACACTAGACATCATCAATAATAATCGCAAGCTTGAAGAGTTTATCAAAAATAATTTCGACCATAATCATCATGAACAAGGTGCGCTTCGCATGGCGCCTCTTAGCAAGGAGGGAGTGGTGGATAGCCGTGGTCAAGTCCATGGAGTAAAAGACCTAATTGTTGCTGATGATTCGATTATTCCATTCACAGTGGATGGCAACACGTCTGCACCAGCCTACCTTATTGGAAATACTATTGCACAACAGCTATTGAAACAAAACTCGCGAAATAATTAGAGGAGGTAAAACTAGTAAATAAGAATTTCACTAAATTTTTGAATATAGATTACCATTTGCCGCCAGTAAGGCGGCTTTTTATATTTAGGGCAAAAGTGAATCCGTAATTATACGGAGATTCAGGGGATGCTGGTCGTGGATTGCCGTTGTATGAAATCTCGAGTTTTGGTTTGAAACCGCAGCGGCAGTCTAGAACGATATTTCTACGTCTTCTTCTGCCGCTGTTTCTGTTATAGGTTCAGTCTAGAACAAATTTTCCAAGGCATCGAGTTATTCATAAAAAATCAAAACGAGAAGGATCAACAACTCCATTAATGCTAATGATTAACCCAAGAAAGCAATAGAACGCTTCACTTTCCTAGCGAATGCAATGGGATTATCGATCGACTCCCAGTGAATATACATAAGACGCGGGTTGTCAAAGAGCCAGTGATTATGGACTGCTGTTACTTTTATCCCATTTTTGCGAAGATTTGTCAGCAAACGGTTTACTTGGTTTTGGAAGAGAGCCGTTTCCCCTAAACATAGTGCACGTCCTGAACTGTTTAGTGATTCGAATGAGAACAGTTGATAACGGACCAATGGGGATGTGGTTCTTCTGCCTAATATGGACGCATTGAATATTCTATTTCTGGAGACGAAACAAACCGGACCTTTTGTAATTTCATGCTCTGTTCCACCTAAAATGGTTGAAAATCGGTTACACAGTCTTCTAAACCGGGGACTTGCCTGCACTTTGCCCATATCCGTCATCCTTTCGATTATGATGAAAATAAAACTTCATGGCTCCACCAAGTTAACCTAGGAATCTAATGGACTCTTTGGTCTTCCTGGCGAATACGATGGGATTCTCTATGGCTTCCCAATGCATATACATTAAGCGCGGGTTTTCTTTTAGCCAGTGGTTGTGAAGTGCCGTCACTTTTATTCCACGTTTGCGGAGATTCGACATCAAACGGTTCACCTGATTTTGGTGAACGGCAGTTTCGCCCAAACAAAGTGCACGACCCGACTTGTCAAGGGATTCAAACGAAAACATTTGAGCGCGAACTAAAGGGGAAAGCGTTCGTCTTCCCAGGATTGTTTCTCGAAGATTCGCTAGCCTCATGACAAAACAAACCGGCCCACTGTCAACTTCCGATTCGCCCCCTAATATTCTCCCAAATTGGGTACAGAGCCTTTTGAACCGCGGGCTAACCTTCACTTTATTCGCCATAGTAATCCTCCTTTAGTCAATATCGAAATATCTTATGATGAACAGTAAAAAGGGAAATGGGTAAAAACCTGCTTTTATGGATTTTGTACATAAAAAGGACCCAGATTTCATTCTAGGTCCTGGTTAAGTGTTCTGTGAAAATAATGGAGTGTGAGATTCCTTATGAAGTCGATTCAGTTTCGCCTAGAATGGTGGCAATTTACGTGCTGGATCTTCCCCACAAAGTGTATAACAGAGTTCTCACCATTTTTAATAGAAATGGATTACGTACAAATCTATGTCAAAAAGCAATAGGAGTAAAAAATAGATATGAGCGGGTGAAAGACATAACTTGGGGGGATTCCCTTACCACACTTTTGAAGTTTTTCTCGTAGAAGAGTTTATAGGATAAATATCATGACGATGCAGTATCATATGCTCTTATCTCTAATCCCACTCTTTTAGAATAGGACAATTCCAGCTAATCATATCCATACATCGAAGTTGACTTCAGAAAGAGGGGGGTTCTTATCGTGACACACTCCCAACCTCCTGACTCTTCTTCCAGCTCCGATCGAAAACTTCGATCAGAAGACATTCATTTGCCACCGGAATTTCGAATTGAAGTGTTTACATCCGGTTTAACGACACCCATCAATATGACTTTAAATGAAAGTTGGGGGGACCATCATAACAATCGCGTGGTGTTTGGCCCTGATGGATATATATTTTGGACAAGGAACCGCGACAAATTCAGGGGTGGTCGGTCAGGATAACAGCTGGGTGAAAAATGATCCGCAATTTCATGATTTTCCGGGAGCACCCATCACGCTAAGGGGGCATAATTTTCAAACGCAAAATCTTTTCTTAACGGTCTACACAGATCAAGCTTTTCCCAGTGAAAATCCTTTAAATAAAATCAATCCGAAAGAACAGGTTGTTACCGGAGCTTTTCATCCGTTTGGAACTTCCGGTTCTTCTGGGGAAATGTTCAAAGGAAGGTTAATGGCAAACGGGGTGATTTATCGGGCAAACCCGGACGGTAGAATGGACAAATATGGCCCAGAACGACCGATAGCTGTTCGTTTTTCTCCTGATGGAGAAAGTCTCTATGTATTGGACTTTGGAAAACTGGGAGCAGCAGCCACTACGGCGATCCCTTACTCCGGCACCGGGGCGCTGTGGCGAATCAGCAGGGCTTAGAACGTATTTTAACCTGACTTGCAAACAAACGGCTTTGATGAATTCTCATCGAAGCCGTTTGTTTTAAAGGAAACTATTCTTCATCTCCTGTTTTTCCTCGATACATATGGGAGTGTGGATGCCTTCCGTCCACGGTTGTGTATCCCTCGAAATAATGATAATGACCGCCACTTGGTAATGGGATGGCAGGACCTGTTGTTCCTTTGATTCTGTGCGTATGACCATCGCTTAAGTCTGTCACTGTATAATACTTATGAACGTGAGGAACCCCTGTCGGAGCTGGCTCCGTCATTCCCGCATAATAGTGCGAGTGACCATCATCACACGAAGTACATCCAGAGAAAGCGTGAGTGTGGACAGGTCTACCATCCCAGGTCGAAATATACAATGTGTGGGAGTGTTGAGAACCCAATCCACTTGATTCGATTACAAATCCTGTCACAGGTATTCGCATTGATGTTCCTCTTTTCTAAGTGAATTTATATGAGTTAAGGGAGAAAGGGGGGCTAGCAACCAGGCATTGGACTTTTTAGGCAAGAGGTATTGTCCAATAATTATATTGATTCTTTATTTACTGTCTTAAAACGTTTATTGCATTACGCACCTTAAAGGCAAATTGGATGGGGTCATCATCATGCGAATTGTAACAGCAGACTGAGAAGGCCTTCCAAGAATAGTGACATTTATGTTTCGAACTGTCATTGCCGTACACACACCATTAATCACTTGCGGGGTGTACCTAAAATCGCACAAAATTGTTGGCACAAAGGGTCAACTCATGATCATTCATTCCCCTTTTCAGTTTAATCTGATTGAAAAACAAGGCAAAACTTATGATACGGATGATTAGACTCCTGCTGATATCACATGATGATGTATGCCTATGTATTTACACAGCTGCTTGAAATAGGCTCAAGCCTAAACACCAAAGGTGGGTAAGCCCATTTTGAAAAGAGGGGATAAAGGATAACTTGCTTTTCTACAACGAACGCCGAATTCATGGGAGCTTGTATGACCTGTCACCTGTAGAATTTAGACAGGCTGTAGAACAGCAACGAGTGATTGAAACAGCGAGAATAAGGGAGCCTGACTCAATAATTTAGGGGTTAAACCGTACATGGCAAAAGCGTTTGATAATCGTGCAGGCTGTTTAGTCGCTGTTGAAACGTTAAAAGCATTACAGGATGTAAGTCATCCAAATGTGGTATACAGCGGAGCGACTGTGCAGGAGGAAGTAGGTATTCGCGGAGCGCAAACGAGCGCGACAATGATACAGTCTGATGTATATATCGCTTTAGACGTGACTTGTGCAATGGATACGCCCGGCATTGAAGCAAATGACGATGATCCTAAAGTGGGCTTAGGGCCGGTGATAATCATTTACGATAGCGGCTTGATCACTAATACGAAATTAAGAGATCTGTTCATCGATACGGCGGAAGAAGAGGGGATTCCGTATCAAACGGAAGTGTGTATCTATGACGGTGGCACGGATGCAGAAAGTGCTCATGTAACAGGATACGGAGTCCCTTCTATTAATATTGGCTTTCACCATGATGACTTGGAGAATACCGTAAAATTATTGACTGCTGTCCTTAAAAAGCTGGATCAAAAAACAGTCGATTGGATCAAATCATAAATTTTATTGCAAGTGCAAAATGTGGGTGCCCTATAAGTCGATTTTTCGACTTAGAGACGCCCCTTTTTTGGAAGTAGTCAATATGGCTAGGTTTGGCAGAATGTAGTAGAATGACTCCCTCATTACGAAGCTCAGAAGCTCGCTCGAGGGAGCCATCTGAGCCAACTACAATGAGAGTTTTTTTCTTATAAAAAAGGGCATCTTTCCAAATAGTTTCCCTTGACTCTCCGATCACTTGAGAGTTTATATTTGACGGAAGAAATGAAACTCTGTTCAAAGAGTTCACACACAAAATAGCGAGGGATGATAAACATGCAAAGCTAAGAATGGACGCAATTTTTTGAAAATTATGTGCAAAAAGCTATGAAAGAAAATCAAATACCTGGTGTTGCTTTCGGATAAGCCAAAGACGGTGAGCTTTTCTATGGAAAGGGCTTCGGCTACCGCGACGTGGAAAAGCAGTAACAATTGATACTGTATTCGCCATTGGATCACTCACGAAATCTTTTACATGTGTTGCGATTATGCAGCTGCAAGAGGCAGGCAAGCTCTCCGTGCATGACCCTGTCAAAAAGTATTTGCCTAATTTTCGTTTGACAAATGGAAGCACAGAGCAGATCACCATTCATCACTTTATGACTCACACGAGCGGCATACCAGTCTTGCCTTCCACTTCTGCCATACTGTTCCACACTGCGACAGACGAGGAATATAAGAACGAACCGCTGCTCCTTCAGATGGGAAGATTTGTAAAACACTTTCATTGACTCTCCGAGATTCGCAATATGATCAGCGGTACAGTACCACATAAATCAATTTGAATGCGCTTTTAGAGGCTTGTAGAGCGATCCCGTACTTCATTAGCCGAACATATAACCTACCATAACTTGGAGGAGGTGAGATATGATTTGACGATCGACTGATATGAAGGAGATCACTTAGTCACGCCGCAAATTAAACAGAGTGATCTTGAAAGCCTGGTGAAGGTCAGGCAGTCAACGTTACTGTTACCGACCAAGACGATGTCGGAGAAGGAATGGTCAGAAATAGTAAAGAGATAAAAGAAGGGGGAGTTTCACTTTATGTTAAAGATCAAGCGGGGATTTCGCGGTATTACCTTCGTATTACTGGCAGCACTACTCATGTCTTTGGTCATTGGCTGTAGTCAAGCGTCGCCAGCTCCTAAACCAAATCAACCACAAAGTGAGGCAAAACCTAAAACGGGTGGAACGATTACGATGGCTTTCCCCATGGAACCAGATACACTTGATGCTCATACATCGACTGGGGCAGATACGATCGCTACTCTTCCGATGGGAGGATCGCTGCTTACGAAAGATCCTGCCACACATGAGTATAAACCGAATCTGGCAGAGGAATACAAGGTTTCAGAGGATGGCAAAACGTTGACATTTAAAATTCGCTCAGGCGTTACGATGCACGATGGAACTCCAGTAACGGCCAAGACGTTTAAAGAAACGTTTGATCGCATTTTAGATCCAAAAACGGCTGCCAAGACATCACGTATATTTTTAGCGGCGGTAAAAAGTGTAAAAGCACCTGATGATCAGACGCTCATTCTGGAATTGGAACGACCTGTTGCACCGTTACTTGGCAATATAAGCACGACAGTTCTACAACCGCTTTCTATGAAGGCGATTGAAAAATACGGGGAGCAATACGGAAGAAATCCTGTAGGAATGGGACCGTGGAAATTTGAAAGCTGGCAAGCAGGTCAATCGATCACTCTTGTTCCCAACAAAGATTATAAAGGGCATGATCAGAGATTTGAATATCAGGGGCCTCCGAGACCAGACAAACTTGTCATAAAATTCATACAAGACCCTCAAACCATGTTATCAGCTCTGAATAGCGGTACGATCGATGTGGCTTGGAACGTACCAGCGAAAGACATTAAAAAGTATAGAAATAATGAGAAATATGAAGTGCTAGATGTACTGCGGACAGGGTTGGGACTGATGGTTGGAATGAATCTGAAAAACGATCTGTTCCAAGACATTCAAGTCCGCAAAGCGATCAACATGTTGGTTAACAAAGAGGCAATTGTACAGTCCGTGCTACTGGGGGAAGGGGTAATAGCCAACGGTCCATTGTCTCCCTACATGCTGGGATATGACAAAGGTGTAGAAGAGTATGGGTATAAATACAATCTGGACGAAGCGAAAAAGCTCCTTGATGCTGCCGGATGGAAGATAAACGGGGAAGGTGTCAGGGAAAAGAACGGGAATACGATTAGCTTGAACTTGTTAAGCACAGTGCAATATAACAAAGATGCCCAGTTAATTCAATCCATGCTGGGTGAGGCGGGTATCAAAGTAAGCATTCAGAATTTAGAGCCTGTAGCGCAGATGGAAGCCGCTTTGAAAGGAAATTTTGATTTAGTTATGACGAGTTATGTTTACACCGATCCGGATATTCTCTCCGGTTTTTTCCATTCCAGTCTAGGTGGCTATAACTTTGCTGGAATCAATGATCCGAAGTTAGACGATTTGATCATCAAAGGACAATCTACCTATGATACAGAAGCCAGAAAACAGATCTACGCAGAAGCTCAAAAATACATGGTTGAACAGGCCTATATTGTTCCAGTGTATGTGGCTAAGCAGTTTACGGTAGTAAATAAGCGAGTGAAAGGTGTTAAGCTTGTGGAGGAAACGCCGATGTTTAACGATGCATGGGTGGATCAGTAGGGAAGTAGAAAAGTTAGGAAAGAGCGGGCTTTGCTGCCTGCTGAATCTGTAAGTTGGGCTCAGCGGTGGCAAAGTCTAAAAAAGATGAGGGGAGAAATAGACATGACTAATTCCAGATGCTTCAATCGGCTTGGCCAAGGAAGGTTAGCTCATCTATTCACCTACCTATTCAAATGAGGCATTCGGGCTGTTAGGTGCTGTCATCGAGCGATCGAGCGGCAAACCATACTAGCAGTATCTGAAGGATCACATTCTGGTTTCGGCAGGAATGGTATACGGCGTTTACTAGCCGGACATACGGACATTACCACAAATTATACGAACAAAACTAAGGTTGGAGCAATTGAAGTGTACGCGGCCCCCATCTAGTGGAATGCGCCAGCGATGCAGGCGGTAGGCTTCCTGAAATCCACAGCCCGTGATATGCTTCGATATACAGAGATTTTCCGCACTGGTGGCCTGGTTGGAAAAAGCGCATCCTGTCCGTTGCCAGTGTGGAGCAAATGACGAAGCCGCATACTCAGATCGTGGGGGTGTTGTAGTTGCATTCAATGAGAAAGGTTAGCAAGCAACAACATGTAGACAATCCAACAGAGAAAGGCACAAAATATTCGATCGGCGAAGTGGCAAAAATGACCGGTACAACTGTACCAACAGTTCGCTATTATGACGAAATTGGACTGCTCAAGCCGGCAGAGGTTAACACTAGCAGGTATCGTTTTTACACGATGGAGGAAATATGGCGGCTGAAAATGATCCTTACCCTTCGTAATCTGGGCTTTGGCCTTGATGAGGTTCGAATATTAATATCAGGGGAAACATCGGTTGCCACTGTAATCGATTTGCAAATGGAAGCATTGGATATACAGATTCGAACACTTACAAGCGTAAAATTGATTTTAGAACAGACCCTGCAAAGTGACTATGGAGAAGATTCCATACACTATTTGCACGAGCTGGTACAGTCAATTGCCGTCAGTACAGAGGAACGGAAGAGGTTTATTAATGAAAAAATAATAGCCTCTGTGATTCCTGATAATGTTCCGGTTGTGTGGAAAGAACACTTCATAAGAACTTTAAATGATGTCTTCACGAAAAAAGGAAAATTATCGGCACAACAAACTGCCGCTTTACTTGAAATAGAGGAGTTGCTGAACGATCCGCAGTTTGTTGCGGAAATAAGGCATGGTATAGAGATTGCCATGAGCTTCATAAAACAGAATCGAATCGATCCTGCAACGTGGAGCGCAAAAATGGAAGAACTTTTAATGCGACTGCTCGATGCCGTGGAGCAAAATGAATCTCCGGACAGTCCTGTCATGCAAGCGATCGTGAATGAACATGCATCATTGTTTGCAAATACGGAACAACTTCCTGTTACCCCGGAGTTTTTTCGTCAATTTGCCGTGAGCTGGCTAAAACCAGAAATCAGCCGAATTGATCGATACGCGATGTTATGTTCTATCTTGCATCCACCTGTGAAGATGGAATTAAAAGCGCGATTATTACTACTTAAAGGAATGCAATGGAAGCTGGACCATCTGGAGGGAGAATAAAATCTACTAGTCAAGGGACTGTGGCATCCGCATTAAATTGAAAGCGATTTCAAATTCTAGAATCTCAACTCGATGGGTGCCGCTTGCGATGAATTATTCGTTCGCATTTTGGTGAGCGACAATGCAATTGAACCAAGCTGGAAAGGCATTGAGCTCTTCCAGCCTTTTTCTGTTGCCGCTAACCAAAATGCCAGTTTTTCCCTTATAAAAACCTTCATTTTTCCAAATAGTTTTCATTGACTCTCCGGTAACTTGAGAGTTTATATTTGACGGAAGAAATGAAACTCTGTTCAAAGAGTTCACACACAAAATAGCGGGGGATGATAAACATGCAAAGCGAAGAATGGACGCAATTTTTTGAAGATTATGTGCAAAAAGTCATGAAAGAAAATCAAATACCTGGTGTTGCTATCGGATTAGCCAAAGACGGTGAGCTTTTCTATGGAAAGGGCTTCGGCTACCGCGACGTGGAAAAGCAGTTGGAGGTTACAATTGATACCGTATTCGCCATCGGATCGATTACAAAATCGTTTACATGTGTTGCGATTATGCAGCTGCAAGAGGCAGGCAAGCTCTCCGTGCATGACCCCGTCAAAAAGTATTTGCCTAATTTTCGTTTGAAAAATGGAAGCACAGAGCAGATCACCATTCATCACTTTATGACTCACACGAGCGGCATACCAGCCTTACCTTCCTCGCCCGCCTTACTGGTTCACACTGCGACGGACGAGGAATTTAAGAGCGAGCCACAGCTCCTTCAGATGAACAGGGACGAGATCAATCCTGTTGAGTCGTATGAGGATTATCTCGATTATATTGCTCATTTGGATTTCGAGTTATTGGGACCGCCTGGTACTCGGTGGTTATATAACAATGATTGTTACGGATTATTAGGAGCGGTTATCGAACGGGCCAGTGGACAATTGTATGAGGATTACGTGAAAGAGCACATCCTGCAGCCAGCTGGAATGTATAACAGCTCCTTTTTCCTGGACGAATTGAGCCGGAATGATAATATTACGAATCTTTATGTAACGCGGGAACAAAACGGAAAACAAATCGTGATCCCTTCTCCAAACTGGTGGGACACCACCGTGCAAAGAGCGGCAGGCTTCTTAAAATCAACTGTTCGAGACATGTTGAAGTACACGGAAATTTTCCGCAAAGGTGGACAGGTAGGTAGCAAGCGCATCCTGACAAGTGAAAGTGTAGTACTGATGACGAATTCTTATTTCGAGTGTAACCCGATAGCGGGGGAAAACTATGGGTACGGTTTACTAGTCATTCCCGATTACCACGGAACGGGCTTGATTGGACACGCCGGTGGGATAAAAGGCGGGGATTCGCAAATGCACATTTTTGCTAAAAAAGGACTGACTGGAATTGTCATGTCCAATCTATTTGTTAAAAAATCCACTGCTATCATGAATGCTGCCTTTAATTGTCTGGAGAACCGTTCACCCGAAGCTACTCATATCATTTTCAAGGACTATCCGGTACCGTCAGAGAATTTACCGCAATTTATTGGGGAGTTTCAAGATGCGTCTATGGCTCTTTCTATTACCGTCCGTTTAGATGAGGGACTACTGCATTTGTATATGAATAATCAGCCTACAGTGTTGAAACCGATTGATGAAGATCTCTTTTTAATAGTTGGATCGACGAATGCCGTACGATTTACCAGAGATGAGAACAATGAAATTTGCAAAATTGATTTAGCTGGGTTCCAATTTTCCAAGGTTCAAGAGGCAGCGAAATCTTGAGTAGCCGAAGTACCTTCCCGGGTTGTGATTGACTCTCCGATCACTTGAGAGTTTAACATGGAGACAGAAGTGCTGGATCTGCTTTTTTAGCGGGGGGTAAAAACTGTAAAAGCACCTGATGATCAGACGCTCATAATTGAATTGGAACGACCTGTTGCAACGATACTTGGCAATGTAAGCTCGACAGTTCTACAACCGCTTTCTATGAAGGCGATTGAAAAATACGGGGAGCAATACGGAAGAAACCCTGTAGGAATGGTCACGACGGTTCCCTGCCTGATTTTACAGGAGAATTCAAGTCAGGAGAAGGAGTACACCTGGTACTTAAAATGGAAGATGGAAAATTATCGCTGATCATGGTGAAAAACATTTCCTTTGCGTGCCGGTGGCAAAGACAGAATTATCTTTAAGCTGAAGGAGGATTTGGAGATGGCGATTCAGTTTATCTGTGACTCAAATGGAAATGGCAACATGTATCGTATACAGACCGACAATTATTCAAGGTTCAAGAGGCTGCAAAAGCCTTAACATTCTTTCAGCCTATACAGTATCAAAGTGTGTAGAGCAAGGCAAGGACTATACGAAAAAGGAGTTGTTGTATCATATGGTTGATCCACGGCTTACAAAATTAACAGATGTACTAGTAAACTATTCCACAAATGTGCAAAAAGGCGAGAATGTATTGATCGAAGCAATGGGAATAGATACTCCGCTGGTCAAGGAACTGGTGAAAGCAGTTCAACAAGCAGGGGGACATCCTTATGTGAACCTGCGGGATCACTCTGTACTCCGCCAGCTTTTACTGGAAGGAACCGAAGATCAGCTTAGGACCTGGGCTGAAATTGATCAGTTCCAGATGGAAAAGATGCAAGCACATATTATAGTTGTCGGCGGTCAGAATTTGAGCGAACTGTCAGATGTACCAAGTGACAAAATGGGGCTGTATGCTTCTCTTTACCGTCAAGTCGTAGCTTCAACAACTCTCACTAAAAAATGGGTAGTCCTGCGTTACCCGAGTTCTTCTATGGCGCAACTTGCCAACATGAGTACGGAGGCGTTTGAAGACTTTTACTTCGATGTCTGCACGATGGATTACGCGAAGATGTCCATGGCTATGGCTCCTTTAAAGGAATTAATGGACAAAACAGACCGCGTGAAGATTACGGGGCCTGGTACAGAGCTTATGTTCTCGATTAAAGGGATCGGAGCGGTTGCGTGTGACGGGATATACAATATCCCAGATGGAGAAGTGTTCAGCGCGCCGGTTCGCGATTCGGTGAATGGTGTCATCACATTTAACACGCCATCCCCTTATCAGGGATTTACCTACGAAAATGTTCGATTGGAGTTTACTGACGGGAAGATTGTGAAAGCGACAGCTAATGATACGGAACGCATCAATAAAATTTTCGATACGGATGAAGGCGCGCGTTACGTTGGAGAGTTTGCGATTGGTTTCCATCCATTCATTCGGGAACCGATGAAAGATATTTTGTTCGACGAGAAAATAGACGGCAGTTTTCACATTACACCTGGCCGATGCTATGACGTAGCCAATAATGGGAATAAATCCTCTATTCATTGGGACATGGTGATGATTCAACGTCCGGAATGCGGCGGAGGTGAAATCTGGTTCGATGATCGACTGATTCGCAAGGATGGGCTTTTCATCATACCGGAACTGGAACAACTTAATCCGGTAAACCTGAAATAATTGAAATTCTAAACCCTTCTCGTAATGTATTTGAGAAAAATGCCGTGAAGGGTTTCTTATACAAAAAATGGGCATTCTGTATGCTTTCAAGATAAAATAATTTTCTTAAAGTTCCGTTGACTTTCGCGTAACTTGATTGTCCATCTTTGTAATTGGTAGGTGATTACGTTGCATTCAAAAAGCAGAAGTGATACCAAGCGACAGGTTGTATCTGAGCAGGCAACGCAAGGCAAGAAGTACAAGATTGGCGAAGTGGCAAAAATCACCGGATCAACTGTAAAAACCGTTCGCTACTACGACGAAATCGGGCTTCTCAAACCGGCAGAGGTTACGGATAGTCGATATCGTCTCTACACAATGGAGGAAATATGGCGGCTGGAGCTGATTTTTACCTTTCGCTATCTGGGGTTTGGCATAGATGAGATCAATAAGATGATATCTGGTGAAAAATCAGTTGCAAACGTAATCAATTGGCAAATTGAAGCTTTGGATGCACAAATTCGTACCCTAACAAGAATAAAATCGATCTTGCTGCAGACTCGGCAAAGTAACTATAAAGAAGATTCGTTACGTTTGTTGTACAAGCTGGTAGCGTCACCTGAAACCTGCGGAACGGAAGAAGCTTAGTTCGTTTACATGAAAGTAGAGAGACCAGTTGCGTCATTGTTTAAAAATGTAAGGTTGTCGTCTGGTCGCGGAAAAAGAAAAAAATAGGATGCGATTTGGTTAACACGTCGCGTTACTCATTAGGAGCAGGACAAATGTTCAACCATATTGGACACGATTACATAAGTAGGTTTTTCGAATGAGTTACCGTGATTATCGGAATGTTCGAGTGTGAGGTTCAGGGTAAGGCTCATGTCAAAATGATTGAGCACGTGCTACAAAAACTAAAAAACAGATGGTAGAGAAATGTGGGTGAATGCCTCATGAAGCAATATATTTTCAAACGAATCGTGTCTGGCATCATTGTTCTTTTTGGGCTCTCCGTTTTTACCTTCATGCTCATTCATTTCATTCCTGGTGATCCCGTGCGGATCATGCTTGGGCAGCGGGCAACGGTGGAACAAATTGAAACGCTGCGGGAAGAGCTGGGACTAAACAAGCCGCTCGTGGTCCAGTATTTAAACTATGCGTCCGGTGTGGTCAAAGGGGATTTGGGTACCTCGCTCAAAACAGGCAGACCGGTGAGCACAGAAATTGCCGAGCGTTTCCCGGCTACGGCCAAAATGGCAGTGGCAAGCTTGGGCGTCGCTGTTATTGTCGGGATTGGGCTGGGAGTTGTCGCCGCGAGGTTTAAAGATACGTTTATCGATGGTCTTATCATGACGTTTTCAACCTTTGGTATGGCTCTGCCTGGCTTTTGGCTCGGTCTGCTGGTGATTCTCGTGTTTTCTGTGCACCTGGGCTGGTTTCCGATTGCAGGAGGCACCGGCTTCATGGATATCGTGCTGCCTGCGGTCACGCTAGGCACTTTGATGGCAACTGCACTCTGCCGCTTGACCCGTGCGGGGATGGTCGAGGTCTTGTCCAATGACTACATCCGAACAGCTCGCGCAAAAGGAATGGGGGACCGGATCGTACTGCTGCGCCACGCCTTTCGGAATGTGATGATTCCGATCATTGCTGTCATTGGACTGGAATTTGCGGGACTTTTGGGAGGGGCAGTCATTGTCGAGCAAGTATTTAACTGGCCAGGTATAGGGACCCTGGCGATTCAGGCCATTAGCTCACGAGATTTTCCCATAATTCAGGGAACAACGTTGTTTATCGGTGCGATTTACGTCCTGGTCGTGATTTTGATTGACGTTCTGTACGCGATTCTCGATCCACGCATCGACCACATGGCAAAAAGGGAGGGAGCATAGCATGAGCGAGCTTAACAAAACGATTCCTGTCCCTCCGGCGTGGCGCAGGGAAAGATCGCTGCCCCGTTTTGAACTGCTGGGCAAGATCATGCAAAAAAAGAAGGCGAAATACAGCTTCTTCATGATGCTGGCGATCATTGTAATCGGTATCATCGGTCCTTGGATTGCCCCGCATGATCCAACCAAAGCGTATTACGAAGCTTTTATGCAAGGTCCATCAAAGGAATTTTGGCTCGGTACAGATGCCATTGGCCGTGACATTTTATCACGCTTGCTGTATGGAACCAGGGTGACGTTGACAGTAGCGGTAATGGCGTCAGCGATGACGTTTGTCGCCGGAACGCTTATTGGTGTGACAAGCGCTTACCTGGGAGGAATTTTTGATAATGTGATGATGAGGATCATGGATGTTTTGCTGGCGCTTCCAGGGATTGTACTGGCATTGGCGATCGTAGCAGCACTTGGACCCAGTCAGGAAAATGCGATGATCGCGATCGGGATCTCGTCTATACCCGGTTTTTCTATTCTGGTCCGCGGAGCAGCTCTAACCGTCAAAGGGTCAGGGTATGTAGAAGCGAGCCGGTCCATCGGAAGCTCCAACTGGTGGATTATTATGAACCAATTGATTCCGAATATTTCAAACATACTCATCGTTTATACGACGATGTTCATCGGTAGTGCGATTTTAGGAACGTCTGCACTCGGGTTTATCGGACTGGGAGCACAGCCGCCTACGCCGGAATGGGGAACGATGCTGAGTGAAGGGAAGGATTACTTGCGGGAAGCATGGTGGCTGGCGACGTTTCCGGGAATGGCCATTACGATCGTCGTTTTTACCGTGTACATGCTAGGTGATGCCCTGCGCGATATCTTTGATCCGAAAGCGTAGGCTATGGCATTAGAGACTGCCATCCGTTGGCAAGGAGGAGACAACATGACAAACGTGCTGGAAGTGTCCGGCTTGACTACCACTTTTGCAAAAAATGAAAGAGCATTAAAGGTAGTGGATGATCTCTCTCTGTATGTAAGGAGAGGGGAAGCCTTGGGGATTGTAGGGGAGTCAGGCTGCGGCAAAAGCGTTGCCTCCCTTTCGATCATGCGCCTTCTGGCGAAGAACGGAAAAATCGCCGGAAGCATTCAGTTAAACGGCAAGGAAATACTGACGTTGGCCGAAAAAGAGATGCAGCAAATTCGAGGAAAAGAGATGGCGATGATCTTTCAGGAGCCGATGACCTCTCTTAATCCTGTTTTGACGATCGGCAAGCAAATGAATGAAGGACTCGAAAAACATGAAGGCATTAAGCGCGGCGAGGCAAAACAAAAAGTGATCGAGCTCTTGACCCAGGTGGGAATCTCGCGGGCTAATGAAATCTACGACGAATACCCACATCGCTTATCTGGAGGGATGAGGCAGCGCGTTATGATTGCTATGGCGATCGCTTGCAGCCCGAAGCTGCTCATAGCAGATGAGCCGACGACGGCTCTCGACGTGACGATTCAGGCGCAAATTCTCGATTTGATTCAGAGGGTCCGCGTAGAGATGGGCATGTCGCTGATCATGATCACGCACGATTTGGGAGTGGTTGCGGAGACATGTGACCGGGTCATGGTGATGTATGCCGGACAAGTCATCGAAGCGGCAGATGTCCGCTCTCTGCTACGTGACCCGAAGCATCCGTACACCATCGGCTTGATCAATTCGACTCCGCATAAGGCAAAGGGACAAAAGCGCCTCTACAGCATTGCTGGAAGTGTGCCGATTCCAGACGAATATCCCAAAGGCTGCCGCTTTGCTCCGCGATGTGACAAGGTGATGCCTGTCTGCCTTGAACAGAATCCTCAGTTGATGACTGTGGACGCCAAGACTCAATGCCGATGCTGGCTGTATCAGGAAAACCGTGATAGATCGGCGGTGAATGCATGACGACGCCACTGTTGGTAGTGAAAAATTTGCAGAAGCAGTTTCTCCTGGGCAAGAGATGGTTCCAGCACCCCTCCTACGTCCATGCAGTAAACGGCGTGAATCTGACCGTAAACGAAGGAGAGACATTGGGGATAGTCGGGGAGTCCGGATGCGGCAAATCAACGCTGGGACGATGTATTCTGCGCTTAATCGAGCCGTCAGAAGGAGAAATCGTTTTTCAAGGCAGTGACATCCGCAAATACGGCAAATCGGATATGCACATCGTCCGGCGGAACATGCAGATGGTCTTTCAAAATCCTTTTGACACGCTGAATCCGAAGCTGACGATTCAGCACATTTTAACCGAACCGCTGATTGCCCATCACATCCACAAGGAGCAAAGACAGTCGCTGATCGAAGAGACAATTGAAATTGTCGGTTTGAGCAAAAGACATCTTGCGCGTTACGCGCATGAGTTTTCAGGCGGGCAAAGACAAAGGATCGGGATTGCTCGGGCCTTGATGCTCAGACCAAAGCTGATTATTGCCGACGAGCCGGTGTCCGCTCTGGATGTGTCGATCCAATCCCAGATTCTCAATCTGCTGCAGGATTTGCAGGAGCAGTTTTCGCTCACCTATCTCTTTATTTCTCATGATTTAAGTGTCGTTGAGCACATTGCCGACAGAGTAGCTGTGATGTACCTGGGGGAAGTCATTGAGCTGGCCAGAAAAGAAGAACTGTTCCAGCGGCCGCTGCATCCGTACGCGCAATCGCTACTCCCTTCCGTCCCCGTCTCGGATCCGGATGAAAAAAAGGAACGGATTATTTTAACGGGAGATTTGCCCTCGCCATCCAATCCTCCCACAGGCTGCAAGTTTCACCCACGCTGCTGGGCATGCATGGACATATGTAAAAAGGAAGCGCCTGCCTTGAAAGAAGTTGAGGGCAGAATGGTCGCGTGCCATCTCTACTAGTTGCTGGGGCAGGAGGCGTACTTGAATTCAAGAGATTTGCGAGGGCGTATCCGGTATGCTTCACTCGTTTGCTTACTGCTGCTCGCTGGCGGCGAACAAGCGCGTGCACGGAGTGAAGCTCGACCCGTTGTATGACATCATGCTGGGAGACAGCTGGGTAAATCCGTAAGCTAAAAAACCGAAAATGGAGGGGAGGCGATGGAAAAAAGTTCCCGCAGTGTCCGATCGGAGAAGATTACTTCGTGATGAAAAAGGAGGGAGATGAGTAAGCAATCGCAGTTATCTGGTTCTGTGAGCCCTATATTCAGTAACAAAAGAAAGGTTTCATCTCCGATTTTTCTCCACTAACATGTCAGGATTTAATTCGCTTAGCCTACTTTCTTGACTATGGTAGTTCAAAAGGGATGTCCCAATTTGGGGATGAACCTTTCAAATTCAGTTGATTGAGTTTACAAGAATCTTAACAAACGCGATGTAATTATCCCATGATAAAGAGGTGAAGTTTAGTAATGAATAAAGTAAAGCTTAACTTAATTCTTTCAATCACTTTTTTAACCTTCTTTTTTTGCTCCTCATCCCCTAGTTCTGCTACAGAAATTACTTCCATTGATGCTGATAGTCCAGAAATACTAACAATCGAAAGAGCAATAGAGCTAGTAAAAGCTGCAGATCCAGAGTTGTCGATTGCTCGTCTAAACGCTGAAAATGACGACCTAAATATGCGACTAGAGAACATGACGTATCGATTGATCCATACTGATTCTATTGAATCGTTGGCACTTGCCGAACAAAAGTACATCCCAAAAGCACAGAAAGATCTGAATGCACGCATAAGCAAGCTTTATAAAGAAACGGTAGCGGATGCTTTAAGGGCGAAGGCAATCATCTCCTATTATGATTTATTAGAGGCATATAACGAAAAGGAATGGAAAAAGCAGCGTTACCAAAGAGTAGATGAGTTAGCGGTACTTGCAAAAGAAATGGCTAGAGGACACGAAAACACCGGCGCCACACAAGAAGATACGATGCTGGTGGAAACAAGATTAGCTAGTACACAGGTTGAATGGCTAGTGGCCGAACGGAAATGGGAGGAAGCTAAAATCAAGCAAAATGAAATATTAGGTGTAGATGCTAAGAAGGATTGGTTGTTTTCCCCGGAGCAGGATGCCGCGACGGAAAACCCTCCTATCACGTTTGAAGACGCGATTGCGTCACTAACAACAGATTCACCTGCTCGTGTTCAAAAAAAAGGAGATGTACAGTTCGCACAGTTACGTGTCGATTTGATAAGTAAATATTCAGTTCTATCTACTTATCCAGGGAAAATTGCTAGAAACAATTTGGAAAAAGCTAACATAGAATTACAAAAAATGAACAGAGCGGATGTCTACACTTTGTACAGTATTTACCAAAGTTATGAGGACGGATATAAACTCTTACAGACAAGTAAGAGGGCAGTCAAACTTGCTAGAGAAAACTATACGAAGATGATTAACCAATTTAAACAGGGGCTTTTAGGTACCGCAGAAGTATTGCAGGCTGAACAAGAATTAGCCAATCTAGAGAATCAATACGTAGAGGCAGAACATAGCTTTAATCAAGTAAAATTGAATTTTCAGTAAATTTTTAGTGTGCTCTCATAGCAGATGTAATGCCATTGGTTCTGGACTTTCACATACGTCAGATCGCTGACAACGAAGCGTTTGGTTTCTGCTTGCTCAAACTCACGATCCAGAACATTCGCCGTCGTTGCTTCATAGTAAAACGTACTTCTTGCGATTTGCAGGAGCGTCGCACATTGCTGATACTGAGTATTTCAAGCATTGTATCTCATTAACAACCGGCCAAGAAAATGTCTGGGCAGGAAGACGGCCCACGAATCATTCATGGAGGCCCTGTCGCACTTGGTTTGACAATTCGTTTATAAAAAAGAAGCGATTGCTTCCGCATTCATTAATAAGCGTTTTACTTTTAAACTTTGAAGGGGGAAGAACACAAATGAGAATTGCGATCGGCATACTAGCTCATGAGACTAACACATTTTCCAGCGTACCTACAACAATAGAGTCATTTAAACAACTAGAGTGGGAACATGGTCAAGCGATTCTGGATAAGAGTCGTAATGTGCGTGACTGCATAGGAGGGATGATTGATCGTGCTGAAGAACTGGGGATTGAGTTGGTACCCACTTTCTCTACATTCGCCGAACCATCAGGAATCATTACCAAAGAAACGTATGATGTATTAATAAAGGAGCTGCTTGACGGTATCAGACAAGCAGGGGAGATAGACGCCGTTTGTTTAGGTCTGCATGGAGCAGGAGTAGTTGAGGGAATTGATGATCTGGAAGGAGAAATTTTACAAGCAGTACGCACTGTTATAGGCTACTCCATTCCACTTACGGCAGCTCTTGATCTGCACGGAAATCTGACCCAAAAAATGATAATGGAAGCAGATGCTCTGTTTGGCGTTCATTTGTATCCACATGTAGACCTGTATGAACGGGCTATTGAAGCAATTGACGTTGCCTATCGGATGGTAAAAGACGAGTGCAAACCTGTGATGCATCTAACAAAACTGCCACTGATTATCCCTACCTCTACGACCAACCTTTCGCCTGCGAAGGACATAAATGAAGCCTGCTATAAGTGGGAAAAGGAGCCAGGAGTCCTAGATTGCGCGTTCTTTCACGGCTTTCCCTACACAGATACACCTGATGTTGGCGTCTCCATTATCAGTATAGTTGATGGGGACAAGGAGCTTGCAAAGCGAGTGACAGAGGATGTCGCTAAACTGGTTTGGGAAAAGCGGGATGAGTTTGCACCGTATATCCTTTCTCCCGCGGATGGCATCCAAGAAGCACTTGCTTCAGATGGCTTACCTATTGTCATAAATGAAACCTCGGATAATCCCGGAGGTGGCACACCTGGGGATGGGACGCATTTGCTGAGAGCAATGCTGGAAGCAAAATTAGAGAATTCCTGCTTTGGGTTTATCTATGATCCAGAGGTTGCGCAAATCGCTCATGAAGCGGGCGTAGGTTCAACAATCGAAGTAAAGCTGGGCGGCAAAACAGACACTTTGCACGGGGAACCTTTATCTGTAACAGCATATGTGAAAAGCTTGTCGGATGGTAAGTTTATCGCTTCTACTCCAATGGGAAAAGGAAGCAAAGTCGATTATGGCAAGTCAGCAAGATTACAGGTTGGCGGGATAGATATAGTAGTTTGTTCTGTGCGGGCACAGGTGCTGGATGAGCAGATCTTCCTGTTACATGGCATTAACGTCTTAGAGTATAAAATTGTCGCGCTAAAATCCAGCCAACACTTTAAAGCATCCTTTGAACCAATCGCAGCACGGATCATTTCTGTTGACTCGCCCGGACTTACATGCCTGCGGTTTACCCAATTCGATTACAGACGACTGCAACGACCAATTTATCCTCTCGATAAGGATACCCAATTTCTACTATAAAAAGGAGCAGTTAAGAAAATGTTAAAAATGGACCTAAAACAAGGAGGTATTGGTGACGACAAAAAGACGAGCGCGTGAACTGGGTATACCGTATCCTGGTGTGACCGGAACCTTTAACTCGATTACGGATGTTCCAGAGGTAGAGGTAGGCTATACCACGTTAATCGATGGGGAAGGGCTTGTTGAGATTGGAAAAGGGTCTGTTCGTACTGGCGTAACGGCTATTCTTACCTGTAATTAAAAAAGGTAGATTGGAGCCGATCTGGCTGGCTATTACAGTATGAACGGAAATGGCGAAATGACAGGAATGCACTGGGTCAAGGATGCGGGATATTTTATGGTAGGCATAGCCCTCAAGGTTAGAGCTACTGTAGTAGGTGAAATCGTGATCGTAGCATTTAGCTCCATGTGTGTGGCCTGCAAACAATAGAATGTTTACGTTCGAGTTTTCACTGGTGAAATCAAATTGCGGGAGAGTCTTTCCTATTCTCGGACGAATCAAGCAGGGGAGCTAATTAAATTTACCAATAAGGTGACGGGATTTGACAAAGGCAAGTTATTCACATTTTTTCAATAGACTTATAATTTCAGTGATTTATTGGAAGCGATCGCTCGTAGTTTGGAGAGCGGTCGCATTTTATTTTGTGCTTACCAGTACTAAACATAATTATCATCCATTTACTTTACGTCATAATCCCTGTAAGCCGACACTTTGTTGGTCCTATTAGGGTACTACAAGAGAATTAGATTCCTTATTTCCTTTCGTTTTAATATTATCAATTTTTAAACAAATGATGCGAAACGGTCTGAAGGTTTCTATCATCCTCCTAACGATAGATCCTTTTGACCATAGGCTCAAATTCGTGCACGCTCAGTTCGATACGAAAGCAGGTAGCGGTGTAGATGCTCTTTGCAATACGCAATATGGCTATTGTCACGCGCAAGCTTACTTGCCATAATAGCGCCCTCAAGCGTAGATAGGATCAGCGAAGACAACGAGACGACTTCAGAATCTGATCGGAGCTCCCCACTTTCAATCCCATGCTGAATAATTTCCTGAATAGTAGAAAGAAATTGATTCATAACCCGCAGGGCTTGCTCGCGCAGTTCTGGATGGGTATCATCGCTTTCAATCGCTGTATTCAATAACGGACAGCCACCAATAACTGGTGGATTATTGACAGCATCTTTATAAACGTCAAATATCACCATCATCTTCTCAATCGCAGTATCGGCACTCTCCACAGCCTTTGAAAGTCGTTCTGACAAGATAGCCGTCGAATAATCAAAAGCCTCAGCAGCGATCTGATCCTTGCTTGCAAAGTTGCGATAGATTCCGCCTTTTTTTAATCCAGTCGCCTTCATGATGTCGTTAATGCTAGAACCTGCATACCCTCTGACATTAAATAGCTCTGCAGACTTTTGAATAATGTGCATTCGTGTTTGCTCGCCTTTTCCCATGATAACCTCCATCGAGTAGTTGCTGTTATAAAATTGTAACATATGTTTGTTGAGAAAGGAGATTCTATCCTTTATTGTAAAAGAGACCGATCGGTCCTTTTTTTATAAAAAATGTAAGAGGTGGATCATGAAACTATTGAGGAAAAGCCTATATATCACTGTAAGCATCCTGTCGATCAGTTGGGCCTTTCACATGCTGGCCAACTATTTTATTGTTGATCCAGGGGCAACAAAGCTCCTTCAGCATAAAGAGCTCAGCGAAAACTTCGTACATACACTCTGGCTTGTATTACTGCGCCTTCATATTATTAGCGCTTGTATTGGTTTGATCACAGGTCCACTTGGTTTATCAGCAAAATTATTGAGGAAAAAACCGGCTCTGCATCGGTTAAATGGGAAAGTTTATGTTCTGAGCATATTGTTCAGCTCCGTTGTAACGATATATTTAGCGAAGGATGCAACTGGAGGGACATTTACCACTGTTGGCTTTCTCCTCCTGAACGGATTGTGGATCTTTTCTACTTTATATGCTTGGTGGACTATTCGATTAAAACAAATCGTTAAGCATCGGATCTGGATGATGCGAAGCTATGCTCTGACACTAGCTAATACATCGCTTCATTTCATTCAGCTTGCATTAATGAAGCTATTTGATGTGAATTATGTATCGTCTTATACAATTGCTGTGTGGGCAGCTTGGATCATCAATATCGTGATTGTAGAGCTGATTACAAAACCGAAGCGAGTGCTATGCGATGCATAAAAAACCGTTGATTATCAAAAATGAAGAGCAGTAAATTACCAAAATTCATTACCAAGGCAGAATATGCGTTTAAAAAATGTAACTTATGTCTTCAAAAAAAACAATGGATCTCTTTTCAGAGTGGAGGAGTTCAATATGAAGCATATACAAGCAAATGATTCAAATAACGATAATCGTGACGAATCAAGCTATAGTCGAA
Organism: Brevibacillus sp. NRS-1366; assembly: GCF_050467985.1. Lineage (NCBI taxonomy): Bacteria > Bacillati > Bacillota > Bacilli > Caryophanales > Paenibacillaceae > Brevibacillus > Brevibacillus sp. NRS-1366. The sequence continues at coordinate 54,764 of NZ_JBITPN010000052.1, forward strand.
GAGAGATATTGAAAATGGCCGCTCTGGCTGGAACAGGAATTGTAGTTGGAATGAGTGGAATGGCTTCTTTATTCGCTATTAACAACGGACAAAAAATTATTCCTGATCCCGAAGACTTTCAATCAGAAATAGTGAACAAAGACGTAATCCCATTCTATGGAGTAAGGCAAGCAGGCATCGGAACTCCTCAGCAAATGTACATGTGTTTTGCCGCTTTTGACATCATTTCCAATAATGTTGAAAAGCTAAAACAATTACTCAAAATATGGACTGATATTAGTGCAGAAATGTCGGCAGGCAGAGCGCTAAGAGAAACGAATGGTCAGCGGGAAGTGAATAGCATCGGGGAAAAATATACTGATTCGTCAGCGAAACTCACCATCACGTTTGGATTTGGATCGACTCTATTCACCAAGAACGGGATCGACAGATTTGGATTGGGTACACAATGTCCTGACGAGCTTAGAGATATCCCATCTATGCCAGGAGAAACAATACATTCACAAATTTCGGGAGGCGATATTTGCATTCAGGCTTGTTCGAGTGATCCAACTGTGGCCTTTCATGTGATTCGCAATTTAGCTGCTGCATCCATTGAGATTGCAGTTATTCGTTGGATTCAAACTGGATTTATTGATGCTTCGAATGGTCAAACACCAAGAAACCTGTTTGGCTTTAAAGACGGCACAGCTAATATTGAGCTGGAAAGTGAGCAAGGCAAGGAGAAACATGTATGGGTTGAATCGTCAAAAGGTCCTGCATGGATGATCAATGGAACTTATTTGGCAGCGCGTAAAATTCGGATGGATATGGAAAAATGGGAGCAAACGTTCGTTAGAAAGCAGGAAGCAATATTCGGTCGAACAAAAAACAACGGGGCCCCGCTTGGTATGCATGATGAGCTTGATGCCGTTTCCATGCGCGAAATCCCGTCTGACTCCCATGTCTGGCTTGCGCGTAGCACTGGGACAAAAATTTTGCGAAGATCATACTCTTATTTTGAAGGCATTGATCCGGTAACTGGCAATTTGAACGCTGGTCTTTTCTTTATCAGCTTCCAGCAAAGTGTTCGCAAACAACTAGTTCCGATGTTATCCCTACTCGCGAAAGATGATGCGCTTAATCCCTTTATTTCAACGATTTCGAGTTCTGTTTTTGCCTGCCCGCCTGGTTCAAGTGAAGGAGGATATATTGGTGAACAACTTTTTGAGGTTAATTAAACCAGAATTACGAAACCCCATTTTCTATCCCTAAGTAGATAACACTATGGAAACCGTCATCATACTTTTCGATGGAATCATTCAATTGGATGGTTGACTCATATGAAGTATTTGCTGCTACACAAAAATGTAAATATGCAAAATTCATGAGACGACTAAATGGACCACGTCAGTTTGTAACGGCTCTCTAATTTGATGCAGCAGGGTTGCTGGCCCCTAATGGATCAGACAGCCTATCGATTAAATCGGGGCTACTAATGTACATGGAGTCTTGGTAAATTTGTGCGGCTTCCTTTTTCGCAAATTGAACCATCAACGAGAGTTCATCCGATTCTAGGGTTTGAGCACTAGGTTCAGTCATTTTAAAAAACCTTTGGTAAATGGCGTCACAGTCTTTGGATTTGGACGCGATGGTGGGGCAGGAGGCAACTTTTTCAGGTGAAGCCCCATTTTCAAGGTCACTTTTAAAAAGAGAAGTCCCATAATCATTGTTATATGGCGCAAAAGAACTTAGAATCTATTATCCCGATATTCATTATCGGGATTTTTTCTTTGTTTCTATTGCAATAAATCTGGCAACATGTCTCGACCACAAAGCTATGATTGATGGACATGATCGAAAAGAATTTCATAAGATGTTGAGGTTCCTTAGGGTACTCCATTTGGGTGTAGTTGGTTCCAATTCGACCTTTCTTGTTCATCTTGTTTATTAAAATCACTCCATAAAACAATACCATTCTTCCATTTACTCTCGATTTCATGTTGGCATCTAAAATGCAAGTTGATCTTCTTGAAAAGGTAATGAAAGAACTTCATGTATGTCCGCCGCAGTAAGGTCAATTGGTTAAGAAAAGAAAGGTGTGATTTCAATGCAAAAAAAGGATTACAAAGGGTATCGTGCTTATCAGTATTTAGAGCCAGGTGTTGATTTCAAAGAATTTAGACTATCCAAGGAAACGGGATTATTCCCACCGTACACCATCCCGTTGACGGAGTCCCAAGAAGAGCGAGCAAGACGGCTTTTTAAGGAAAACTTCGTGATCTCTCTTCATGACCACATGTTTGTGGCACCAGAGAATTTGAATGAATTCTTCGAGTTTCGTCGGTGGGGCAGGGACAGCATGGGATACGAAGGGCTGAGCATATCTGGCCTGGATTGCGTTTTTGATAATCTCATGAATGGCACCGCCATGATCACCTCTCGCTCCGGGTGGAAATGGGATGATATCCTGTTTGATTTGGGTATGAGATTGTGTGATATCGCCCACCAGGACATGGTCGTTCTCGGACTGACCACAGATGACATCCGGCAGGCAAAGAAAAACAGAAAAATCGCATTCGTTCCATCGCTGGAGGCATCTACGATGATCGAGAATGAGCTGGATCGATTGGATATTCTTTATGGATTCGGAGTTCGCTGCATGGGTATTGCTTACAGTGAAGGAAACTCGCTGGGATACGGATTGAAGGAGAAAAACGACGGTGGCCTGACGGAGTTTGGCAGACAGGCGGTGCGCCGTATGAACAAGCTGGGCATTGCCATTGATATTTCTCACTCTGGGGACAAAACCTCGTTGGATACCATTGAGACGAGTGAAAAACCGATATTCATTACCCATGCGGGGGCTCGTGCACTTTGGGACTCAAACCGCCTAAAGCCGGATCACATCATTCGAGCTTGCGCAGAGCGCGGCGGTGTTATCGGCATTGAGGCGGCTCCACATACAACAATGACGAAAAATCAGCCGAGGCACAATCTTGACTCTTTCATGGAGCATTTTGAATATTGTGCGAACCTGGTCGGAATAGATCACGTCGCATTTGGACCGGATGTGCTGTTCGGAGACCATGTCGGCATCCATCGCGTTTTTGCCAGTGCCTTATCGATATCAGCTGCTCATGGAAAGAAAGATTTTGAGGAAGTCAATTATGTCGAAGGGATAGAAAATCCCACTGAAGCATTCCCAAATATCGTGCGCTGGTTGATAACACGCGGATATTCCGATGAAGATATTGCCAAAGTGATAGGCGGCAATATCATGCGGGTCCTGGAAGAAGTATGGTATGATCCGAAATCCATGAGTGTAGGCAAGAAAGACGAAAAAGCTCCAGCCTGATCTCATTTTTCCCTGCTAGGCAAGGCATAAAATGAGCAGCGTACCATCAAGATAGTTCCCGCTTAGCACTTCATCGCTAATAGGAGAGCTATCTTTCTTTGTCAATAAGTGAATATTTAAATCGGTTTCCAGTAAATCCAGTGACATCAAATTGTTATTGACTCTATTGACCAGAGGAGTTCCCATACTATGATGATAGAGAATATCCGTATGATTATCTGGGGAGGGATACTGTGGATAAGCGAACGCTTCTGGTTGTAGCAAAAGATCATCGAACACATACTGTTTTTGCCAATCAAATCCATGATTTTTTCCAAAATCGCATTACGATTCTCCATGAGTCGAAAATCTCCAATACCGATGAGGTTGACTTCGTTCTAGTATCATCACCAAAAGTCATTGAGGGATGGAAGATACCAAGCGAGAAATTGATCATCGCAAGAAGAGCTATTAACATCGCCAAAATGGAAGAGTTGGTGACCCTTCCCCCGGATGCACGTTGTCTTGTCGTCAACAACATGCTGGAAACATCGCATGAAACAATTGAATTGCTGCGGAATCTGGGCTTTCAGTTTGATATGGTCCCGTACTATCCGGGCTGCAAGCAGCCGATCGACGGTATTTATACCGCGATTTACGCAGAAGGAGCCGAACTGCTACCACGCGGAATGCAAAAGGTCGTGAATATCGGAATACGCCCGCTCGATGTTTCCACGATCATTGAGCTTGCAGTCCGACTAAATGCCAATGTGGATCGGGCCAATCTGTATTCCGCCCGTTACCTCCGGGAAATCATTGAACACAGCAAACGATTTTATCGGACATTGAATCAAATGAAAGAATTGAACAAGCATTTGGATACGATCCTCAATACCGTCCATGAAGGCATTATCACGACAGACCCCAACAAAACAATCATTCAAATCAACCAAGCTGCGAAGAACATCCTCGGCATCTCTGATTCAAGCAAAGACTTGGTAGGCAAACCAGTTGATGAAGTGCTGCCTTGGCTGACTCTTCCTGAAGGAAAAGAGCAAGTGGAGGTCAATATGGTGCAAGCCGTCAATCATCTGAATCTGGTCGTGAATAATACCCCGATCACATTGGAGGATGAAAAAATAGGTGTTGTGACGGCCTTTCAAGATGTAACCAACATCCAAAAGGTAGAGCAGGAAGTGCGAAAGGAATTGCAGGGAAAGGGTCTGTCTTTCAAATACACGATCAAGGACATCATCGGAAAAAGTGAGCGACTTACTTCAACACTGGAGGTACTCCAAAAAATTTCTGCTACAGAGAAAACGGTCTTGATCCTCGGTGAGAATGGCACGGGCAAGGAACTATTTGCACATTCCATCCACAGCTTGTCCAAACGCAGACACGGACCCTTTTTACCTGTGAATTTCGCTGGTTTGCCCGAATCGCTGGCCGAAAGTGAGCTGTTTGGCTACGAAGGCGGATCTTTTACCGGCGCGAAAAAAAACGGAAAGCCTGGCCTGTTTGAGCTTGCTCATAATGGAACTCTTTTTCTGGATGAAATCGGAGACGCTTCACCTTCCCTGCAAGCACTCTTGCTCCGTGTCCTGCAAGAGAAGCAAGTCATGCGAATTGGGGGGCAGCAAATTATCCCCATTGATGTCCGCATCATCGCGGCGACCAACCGCAGCTTGAAAGACCTCGTAGAAGAAGGAAAGTTTCGCCAGGACTTGTACTATCGGTTGTTTGTTCTTCCGTTGCGAGTTCCATCCTTGCGGGAGCGGAGGGAAGATATTCCGCTTCTCATCGAGCATTTTGTAAAAGAGAATACCGTCATAAAAGTGGATATTGACCCTGCTGTCATGCATCGTCTGCTCACTTACGACTGGCCGGGAAATGTGCGTGAGCTAAACAGCGTCGTGCAGTACATGACGAGTGTAATGAACGGTAACACGATAACGGAGCTGGATTTGCCAGAACAGTTTCGGGAGACGAAGCAACGGCTGCACGAAACCAAAAAGGGGGATATGGAGGAGCTGGAAGCAAAAGGAGAGCTGTTTAGCTTCTTTGTCATCCTGGAATGTCTGGAGCAAGCGAAAAGTAGATTGGAGTGTGTAGGGAGAGGCAAAATCGTAGAATTCGCCTCACGAAAAGGCGTTCCGATTACCGACCAGCAAGTTCGGCATCGGATGGATAGCTTAAAAGATTTGGGATACATCTTTTCCGGTCGAAGAGGCCAAGGCAGCCGAATCACAGACAAAGGCCTGCACATGCTGTCCTTGATGAAGCAAACACTGGAATTACGTGCGTGATTTTAATTCGGAATATTCGCAATATTAAACCCGCTCTATCTTCCCCCAATCTGGTTGAATCCATTTCTATTGAAGGGAGCAAGTTCCGTGATTCATACTGAGCGAGCTGAATGGCTCCATATCATGAATACAATCATCAATGTCCGCAGCTATCTGGAGACACCTGTCCCAGAGCAAGCCCTAGAAGATGTGCTCTATGCGTTTACATTAGGGCCGTCATTGGCGAATACACAGCCTTGGGAGCTGCTATTAGTGTCAGAGCCAGAAGAAAGGGAAAAACTGATTGCCGCCACACTGGATCCGTTCCTGTCACCTGAGAGTCTTGGTGGGCAAGCGTGGATGAAAAGTGCGCCAGTCATCGTCGTCGTGGTGATCGAAAAACGAAGGGCATTGGTTCGCCTCGGAGAGCGGGGTGAAATATTTGCGATCCAGGATACTTTTTGTGCCATACAAAATGCACGTCTGACTGCTGCAGTAAACGGACTCAGTACCTCCGTCATTCGGGAATTTGACCGGCACATTCTGCAAGAAAATCTAAGCCTCCCTTGGTACATAGAGCCGATCGCCATACTCACCATCGGCTACAGCGAGGAAGAAAAGGAAATTCCGCCGCGATTGACAGTGGCAGAGATCATTACGTAAAAGGAGGTGGACAAGATGCATTCAGAATCAAACTATGCCATTCCTGCGATATTTGAACGGGTTAGCAAGCGCAAGTTCACTGAACAACCTATTGCACCCGAAATACTTGAACAGCTTTTACTCGCAGCCACCCGAGCCCCGTCAAGTGGCAATATGCAGCCCTGGGAGTTTATTGTGATTGACCAGCCCGAGAAGAAACAAGAAATTGTGCGCTCGACCTACAGCGGCTACTTTTCAAAAGGAAAGAATTATCAATACTGGATCGCCGATGCCGCCATCGTGATCGTCGCTTGCACCAACGTGAAACGGACGGTGGCCAGGTACGGCCCTGCCGGAAAAGAATGGGCGTTAATTGACACAGCTGCTGCTGTCCAAAATATTCTGCTCACAGCTACAGCACTGGGCTTGTCTGGTTGCTGGGTAGGGGGAATTAACGAACAGGCGATCAAAGCTAGCCTGCATATCCCCGATTACGTTCGGATCATCGGATTGGTTCCGATCGGTTATTCAGAGGAAGATGCCTCTCCGAAAAGCCGGCTGCCGCTCAAGTGGGTTACTCATCATAATGCTTTTAACATTCCTTTTTATGATTAGGTTACCGCTCACACCCTAAGACAACACAATCCCCCTCCAAGAGACGGAAATCAGGCATATTTCTACGTTTTTTGATTGGCATAGACATTGCTATTATTCATCCTCGAGGAGGGGTAACTCATGAATGAAACGAAAACGCAGGAACTATTCCAGGTGGTCGAAGGGATGAGACCACAGATCATTGATTTCCTTCAGCGCCTCATACAAATTCCAAGTGAAAATCCGCCAGGGAACTACATTGAAATATGTAACTTCTTACAAAAAGGGCTGACTCAGCTTGGCTTTGAGGTGCAGGTTATCTCGGTGCCAGATGTACTGACACATGCTGCAGGGCTTACGACCCCGCGAAAGAATGTCATTGCGACCTTGCGTGGATCGGGCGGGGGAAGGAAACTGATTTTCAATTCGCATCTTGATACGGTGCCAGCAGGAGATCCTAAGCAGTGGGCGTATCCGCCCTTTTCAGGAGCGATTGCGGATGGACGAATCTACGGGAGAGGAGCCACAGATTCCAAGGGTCGCTTAACCGCATACATCATGGCGGCAGTGGCGGTAGCTCAATCCACTATTTCGCGAAAGGGAGACGTCATCATCGCCGCCACATGTGACGAGGAAACGGGAGGTATCCTTGGCGCAGGCTATATCAACCAGAATGGACATGTACATGGCGATATGGTAATCGTAGAAGGCTACAGCAATCACATCGTTCGGGCGATGGCAGGTGTCTTGCAGCTACGTATCGTCACGGAGGGAATCCCGGCCCATGCAGGGTATAAATGGAAGGGGTTAAATGCTGTAGAGAAGATGGCGAAAGTGGTTCAAGGGCTGGAACAATTACAGGAAGAGCTGGAGCAAGAGCCTTCTTCTATTCCAGGGATGAAGTACACGACGGTCAATATCGGAACCATCCAGGGAGGTACAAAAGTCAATGTCGTTCCCGCAACATGTGAGATTGAAGTAGATTTTCGCGTCATTCCCGAGCACAGCCTCGACCAAATTTATAACCGGGTAGAGTCGATTCTACAATCCTTGGAACAAAACGATCCCGCATTCAAAGCCAAAATTACACGCATTACTGATTTTCAGACGGCGCCTACGATCACAGATGAAAACTCACCTCTCATTTCTGAATTGCAGCAAGCTGTACAAGAGGTTACTGGACGTAAATTGCCAGTCGTGGGGATATTGGCTCAATCAGATACACGGTGGTTCATTCGGCATGGAATACCAGGCATCAATTTCGGACCTGGCACCAGTGAGAATAACATCCATGGCTTTAATGAGTTCATGGAGATCGAAGACTTGATTCAGACGACGAAAATCTTGGCTGTCCTCACGAAAAATATCGTCGGCTAATTGCTCATACACCTATCAAAAAATGAAAAGGAAAGAGGACCGTGACATGAATCAATGGCAGACGCTCATTTCAGAAGAACACCTTTTGCAGCAGGTGTCTAAAAATAAGCTGATGGCGCATACACAGACCATTTCCAATGAGGTGCGTCTGTCCGGCTCGGAAGAAGAGCTGCACGCTTTTCATTATGTAAAGGAAACATTAGCGGGGTTCGGTGTGGAGTCCGAGCTGCATTTTCACAACGCCTATATCAGCTTGCCTGTGAAATCACAGCTCATCGTGGCAGATCAATTGATTCCATCTATTACTCACTCCATGGGGCAATCCGTCAATCATTTGCAGGCGGAGCTGGTATATGCTGCTTCCGGTACAGAGCAGGATTATCAAGGCTTGCAGGTAGTTGGCAAAATCGTGCTACTAGACGGGCTGGCTACACCGATCGCAGTGAAAACGGCAGAGGAGCAAGGCGCGATTGGGGCGGTCTTTATCAATGCGACCCACACCCACGAAATGATCGTCTCAACGGTATGGGGAACTCCAACACTCGATAACAAAGGGCTGCTCCCAAGCATTCCTGTGGTTTCTGTCACCATTGGGGCGGGAGCAGCTATCAAGAACGGACTGGCAACTGGACAAAATGAATGCACGATCTCAACAGTCGTTGAAACCGGAATTCGCACCATTCCAACCCTCATCGCGGAAATCAAAGGGCAAAGCGAGCCGGATAAATTCGTGCTGTTTAGCGGTCATATCGACTCCTGGCATTATGGAGCGATGGACAACGGCACAGCCAATGCTGCCATGCTGGAGGTCACGCGCATCCTTGCCGGACAGCGCAGCCTTTTGAAACGGACGCTGCGCCTCGCTTTTTGGTCAGGCCATTCGCACGGTCGCTATGCGGGCTCTGCATGGTATTGTGACACGCATTGGGAAGATCTGCGGGAGAATTGCCTTCTACATCTGAATATCGATTCGGTAGGTGCGATAAAATCGACTGTTCTGACCGAAGCCAACACGATGAGAGAAACGCGAAAGCTCGCAAACGAAGTCATAAGCACGGTCATCGGTCAGGAATTCACGGGATCACGCTTTGGACGCTCGGGAGACCAGTCGTTCTGGGGAACGGGTACTCCTTCACTCTTCATGGGCCTGTCCGAACAAGAACCAGCCGAGGATCCCGCAGCGAAAGCTTTCAGCCAGCTTTTCGGGTCTGGGAAATCAGGCGGGTTTGGCTGGTGGTGGCATACGACGGAAGACACCATTGATAAAATCGATCCAGAGCTCTTGGTCCGGGATTGCAAAATCTACCTGTCAATCGTTTGGCGTTCGTTGACCAGTCCGGTCTATCCGATTGATCAGTTGGAGGCGATCAATGATATTGAAGCAAGTGTCGTCGATTGGCAGGAGAAAGTGGGAAATCGCTTCGATTTGTCGTCCACGCTCACACGAATTGAGAGCCTCAAGGCCGGTTTGGTGGAGCTGCACGATGTAATGAAGACTTTAACAGATGAAGAAAAGCTGACAACGATTAATCACTGCCTGCTGGAGCTTTCCAGCTATCTGGTGCCGCTCAACTATGTGAAGGGAAGCAACTTCGAGCATGATTTGGCTTTGAAGCAGCCAGCCGTGCCGAAATTTTCTGACATCGAACTGCTGGTTCAGACGACACCCGAGCAGCAGGAGTATTACTTCCTGATTACTGCGCTGCAAAGGAAACGAAATGAAGTCAATTATACGCTAAAGCAGGCAAACCTTCTGGTGCAGCACACTCTACGATTACTGAAAGGATGAAAAGTAGAATAACAAAGCTGTTCCCATTTGCGTAAAGCTCTAAGGGGACAGCTTTTTTCTATGTTTCACAGATTTCGACTCACGTTTACTTAGGGTCACTTGGGGTCATCCAAGCAGCTGTGCTCCAACCTAATGAGCAGAGAGCGAACCACCAAATCCCGAAAAGGAAGGAATTTGTATGAATTTCCATGATCATCCGAACTGGCATAGTCCTTGCTACTAAACCTTGTAACGAAGGAAGATGTCGATTCGCAGGGGGGAAGTCATGTCACGAGACAAACCAAAAGTGTTGGAAGTCAGAAAAGTGAAAACGCGGATCAAATTGGAAAGCAGTGAGTATGCCATTATCGAGGATATCAATTTCCACGTCGATAGCAAAGAGACAGTAGGGATTGTCGGGGAATCGGGATGTGGGAAAAGCATGACGGCCTTGTCGATCATGGGTCTTTTGCCAGAAAACGCGAGTGTGAGCGAGGGAGAGATTCGCTTGCAAGGCACCAATCTGCTAACCATCAGTAAAGACGCCTACCGGAAAAAGCGCGGAAAAGAGATGTCGATGATTTTCCAGGAGCCGATGTCCTCACTAAATCCGGTATATACGATTGGCTTTCAATTGATCGAGCTTATTAGAGAGCACACGACAATGAGCAAGGCAAAGGCAAAAATGAAAGCGATCGAAATGCTTCAAACAGTGGGTATCCCCAGGCCGCAGGAAGTCATAGACGAATATCCGCATCAGTTGTCAGGTGGAATGAGGCAGCGGGTGATGATTGCCATAGGACTGGCCTGCAACCCAGATATCTTGATTGCGGATGAACCGACGACCGCATTGGATGTCACGATCCAGGCGCAAATTCTGGAGTTGATGAAAAAACTGCAGAATCAGTTTGATATGGCGATATTGCTCATCACGCATGACTTGGGTGTCGTCGCGGAGGTTTGTGATCGGGTGATCGTGATGTACGCTGGACAGATTGTGGAGGAAGCACCGGTTCTCACCCTGTTTGAAACCCCCCGCCATCCGTATACGAAGGGCTTGATCGCTTCGACCCCCAAAATCGGGGACGAAAAGGATCGCTTACATACCATCGAGGGAACCGTTCCCCAGTTATCCGAAATGCCAAAAGGATGCCGATTCGCCTCGCGCTGTTCCGAGGTAACAGAGCTATGCATAAAAGAATCGCCGCCACTGGTAGAGCTTTCTGAGCATGTGCGATGCCGCTGCTGGTTATATCCGAACAAAAGTGGGGTGTCTGTATGAATGAGATCCTGCTTGAAGCAAAAGGTTTAAAAAAGTACTTTCCGATAAAAAAAGGACTGCTGCGACGTACGACTTCCTATGTGAAGGCAGTGGATGATTTATCCTTTCACGTTTTGAAAGGAGAGACGCTCGGAATCGTTGGTGAATCAGGCTGTGGAAAATCAACGACCGGAAGGCTCCTAATCCGACTCTTGGAAGCATCCAAAGGCGAAGTCATCTATAAGGGAAGAAACATCCTGCACACGCAAAAAGAAGAGATGCGAGAGCTGCGCAAGGAGTTGCAAATAGTATTTCAAGACCCATACTCTTCGCTGAATCCCCGATTGACAGTGGGGCAAATCCTAGAGGAACCGCTCGCAAACTATCAAATGTACCCCAGAAAAGAGTGGCGGGATAAGATTCTGGAGCTTCTTCAAGTGGTAGGGCTAGGAGAGCAAGCCATCCATCGATTCCCGCACGAGTTTAGTGGCGGACAGCGACAGCGGATCGGCATCGCACGTGCCTTGATGCTTGGTCCCGAGTTGATCATCGCTGACGAGCCAGTGTCTGCTTTGGATGTTTCAATCCAATCACAGGTCTTAAATCTCTTGAAGGATTTGCAGCAGCAATTTTCCCTTACCTTTATTTTCATCTCCCATGATTTAAGTGTAGTTAATCATTTCTGCGATCGCATCCTGGTCATGTATTTGGGGCGGGTCGTCGAAATCAGCTCCAAAAAGAATCTGTTTGAAAGGCCTCTTCATCCATACTCACAGGCGCTCTTATCTGCTGTCCCAAGCCCTGATCCGAAGCACAAGAAAGACAGGATCATCCTGACTGGTGACGTTCCCAGTCCATCTAATCCTCCGACAGGCTGTGCGTTCCATCCACGCTGTCCGTCTTGTATGGACGTGTGCAGACAGGTACGTCCAGCCTTGAGACAGACGGCAACAGGCGAATCGGTTGCCTGTCATCTGTACAACGAATAGCATCACACAGCACATGTGCTGGTAGCTCCAAACCAAACACAAAAACAGGGGGAAATGAATGTGAAGCCAGTGAACCGAAAGAATGTCATGCTCTCACTCCTGCTTTCTGCCAGTATGCTAGCAGCTTGCTCATCACAGCCGGTGAGCAACGGAAGTCAAAATGCAGCCAGTCCATCTGGCACCAGTACTCCGGCAGCGTCGACCTCTCAGCCTGCACCGACAAACGGGCAGCCAGCTATCGGGGGAACATTGGTTGTAGGAACGCTATCTGGACCCGACACCTTGAATCCGCTCGTCTCCAATACCACACCGGGCAGCTGGGTGGTCAACAATCTGTATCCCCATTTGATGCAGATGAGTCCGAGCGGGAAAAAAGAGCCTTATTTGGCTGAATCGGTCACGACATCTGATGACGGTCTTTCGATCACCATCAAGCTTCGTGATGGAGTGACCTGGCAGGATGGGCAGCCGATTACCTCGGAGGACGTCGCCTTTACAGGACAACTGCTGCATGACAAAAAGCTCCAATGGACAGCAGAGATTTTTGATCAGGTAGCCAAGGTCGAAACCCCAGACAAACTGACGGTTGTATACACCTTAAAGGGTCCTTACCCCGCATTCTCTGGAGCGATTGGTTACTGGGTACGAATCGTTCCGAAGCACATTTGGGAAAAGATCGACGACCCTAAAGCCTTTGAAAACCAAGATCCGGTCGGGGCTGGTCCGTTTAAGCTCGTCAAGTATGAAAAGGGCCAGTACATCGAGCTTGCTGCGATCGACAAATGGTTTGCCGCACCAGGCGGGCGCGCTTATCTGGATAAAGTGATCTTCAAGATCTACCCGGATGCCAATACGATGACGCTGGCGCTGCAAAAAGGGGAAGTAGATGTGACTTCGTCCGATTTGCCGACCTCAGCCGCCAAGCTGCTGGCAACCAATCCATCTATCAAGGTGGAGCAAACAGCGAGTCTTGGCTTTGCCTACTTCAGCTTTAATACGGATGCATCCAAAGGTGTCTCTCCGACGCAAGATGTAAACTTCCGTCAAGCAATGGCGACTGCTACTGACCGCAACACCATCTTAAACGTAGCACTGGAAGGGGCAGGCATGCAGATTGACACGCCGATTTCCCCATTATTTGCAGATTGGATCAATCCTGACGCAAAAGCACCCGCGTACGATTCTGCAAAAGCAAAAGAAATCCTCACGAGTGCGGGATACAGCGACACCGATGGGGATGGCATCCTGAACGCGCCAAGCAGTTTTGGCGGCAAAAACGTAGAGCCAGAAGTCATCTACGACGGTGCCAACGTGTTTCACCAAAAGGTTGCGAAAATTCTGGAAAAAAACGCTGCCGATATTGGCGTGAAGGTGGTCTTAAAACCGGTCGAGTACAACACGCTGGTAGCGAAAGTGTTTAACGAACGAGAATTCCAAATGCACATCGGAAAATGGGGAGTTCTGGACGAGCCGAGCGAGACTTTCGCCAATCTGTATCATTCGAAAGCCAAAAACAACATGGCTACGTACACCAATGCTGAGATGGATCGGTTAGCAGATGGAGCGAAATACGCGAAAACAGAGCAAATCGCGATGGATGATGTAAAGGCAGCCCAAGCACTATTTGTCAAGGAGTTCCCAGTGGTGCCGATCTATGTGCAAAAATTCAATCTGGCTTACAACGCAGATAAATTCGGAGGCTTCATCTTATTTCCAGGAGACCTGCAAGGCCTGGTAGATCCTAACTCTCTTGTTGGCGTTTACAAAAAGTAATCCGGACATCTTCCCGAGCGGTTGCAGCCTGACTCCTCGGGAAGAGTGATCTACGTAAGGGAGTGCCGCTCATGACGCATTTTCTGATTGCTCGGCTGCTGCGCGGTATGATTACCGTGCTAGTGGCTGTGACTGCCACCTTTTTAATCCTGCGTGTAATGCCCGGCGACCCGACAACCATGATGCTGGACAATCGTGTCCCTGAGGAAATCAGGCAGCAGTTGTTAAAGGACTTTGGGTTGGACAAAGATCTGTTTACGCAATACCTCATCTTTCTCAAGCAGCTGTTCCTTCAGTTCGATATGGGAACTTCCTTCGTGCAGAGGGTGCCCGTCATGGATGTGATTTTATCGAGGCTACCCTGGACCTTGATCTTAATGTCCGTCTCCATGCTTATCACGGCATTGATCGGTATTCCTTTGGGCGTCATCGCAGCCTATCGCAAAGGATCGTTTCTAGACCAGGTAATCAACGCCTTGTCGATTTTGGGGATCGCCTTGTTTATTCCATGGTTGGGGATCATCCTGCTCTATTTCCTCGGATTGAAAATTCCTTGGTTCCCCATAGGCGGTGCTGTAACGGTTGGGCTAGAGGGCTGGGATTACATCTGGGATGCCACCCACCATCTGGTTTTGCCAGTCGTGTCGTTGACGATTGTACATCTTGCCAGCTATGTGCTTTATATGCGGGCGAGCACCATTGATGTATTGAATGAGGAGTACATCCGCACAGCTCGGGCAAAAGGTTTGAAGGAAAGAGTTGTGCTGTGGCGTCATGCCGTACGCAATTCTTTGCTCTCCACCGTCACCATGATGGGCTTGCAGCTGGGTGCCATCGTCAGTGGCGCCATCCTGACGGAAACCGTGTTTGCCTACCCGGGCCTTGGCAGACTGATCTATGAAGCAGTCAAGGAGCATGATTACCCGATCCTGCAGGGTACCTTTTTGATATTGGCGGTAACCGTTGTCGTAGTGAACATCTTGACCGATATCGTCTATTCGTATCTGGATCCCAAAATTACGAACAACTAGGGGGTGAAAGTGAGTGGAAAATACTACGTTGATCGAAGAAAAAGTCCCTAGTTCATTGCCCCTTTCGATACAACAGTCAAGAACTTCCCCTTTGCGGGAGTTTATCAAGCACTTTCGCCGGAACCGGTTAGGGGTCATCGGTCTTTATGGCATTCTCTTACTGCTGCTTCTGGCTATTCTCGCCCCAGTGTTTAGCGATCGTCCCACGGGGTATGGTGACGTCTCGAACATGCTGCAACCGCCGAGTACCCAGTATTGGTTTGGCACCGATTCTGTTGGCTTGAGCATTTTCGATCAGATCATCTGGGGGACACGCGTTTCCTTGTATGTTGGCCTGACCTCTGCTGTGATTTCTATCTTGATCGGAGTGCCGATTGGTCTTGTATCCGGTTATTACGGTGGGAGAGTATCCCATATTGGCATGGCGATTACGGATATTTTTCTGACACTGCCTGTCCTTCCTCTGATGATTATCATGGCAGCTGTACTTGGTACGGGTATCAGCAATATCGCGATTATTATCGGCTTATTTAGCTGGCCACAGATTGCACGGGTGACACGGGCAGAAGCGCTTGCGATTCGGGAAAAGCAATACATCGAAGCCGCCAGAGCAATTGGGACGAAAGAGTCCAAAATCATCTTCCGCCATGTTCTCTTAAATGCGTTTCCCCCGATCCTCGTTAACATGACCATCATCATGGGGACATCTGTGCTTTCCGAGGCAGGACTGAGCTTTCTCGGTTTAGGCGACCCGATGAGCTGGAGCTGGGGGACCATTTTGCAAAATGCACATTCTACCGGAGTCATTATCCATGCGTGGTGGCTGGCGCTGTTTCCGAGCATCGCCATCGTCGTGCTTGTGCTGTCTTTCAACTTCCTCGGAATTGGCATCAACGAAGCACTGAATCCGCGCTTGAGAAAAAGATAAATTTCAGGAGGGACGAAAAATGCTGACCAAGATTCCGAAAGAAGCCTACACAGAGAGAATTGCCCGTATTCAGAAGCATTTGCAAAAGAAAGCCATTGGTGGTTTGTTAGTCACCAACACATACAACATTTTTTACACGACTGGGCTGTTCCACTTTCCAAATGAACGGCCGGTTGCTTTGTTTGTACCGGCGTCAGGCGAGTCTATATTGTTCGTTCCCGTGATGGAGCTGGCAGAGGCGAAGCATGCGACGATCTTCCAAGACATACGCGACTATTTTGAATACCCCGGAATCGTGCATCCGATCGATTGGATGATAGGCAGCATCAAGCAAACGTATCCAAATCTATCGCAGGTGAGCATCGACGGGGGAAGCCGGGAGCTGTTTCTCCGCGTAAGAGAATTGTTTGCGCCCGCATCCTTGTCTATCGATCCCCTCATCCATGAGATGCGGCTGACCAAGGATTCCTTCGAGGTCGAATTGCTGCGTTCGGCAGGGTACTACTCCGACTATATCGTCAAGCGCGGTACGGAAGTAGCTGCTCCTGGCATGTCAGAGCTTGAGATGCTGCAAACGATCTCAGGAGATACCTTGAACAAAATGATTGAAGATTTGGGCGAAGTCGTGTACGTCCCAGGTGGACCTGCGGGTGGACTTGTTCCTAGTGGCCTTCGCACGGCGATGCCGCATGCTTTGCCGAGTGCGAAGCAGATGGAGGAGGGAGAGACGTTGATTCTCAGCTGCGGTGCAAATGTAGGCGGTTACCGGGCCGAATGTGAACGCACGTGCTTTATCGGTGATATAAGCGATGAACAGGCAAAGGTATTGGAGGTCATGGCGACGGCGCAACAGATGGCGATCGAGGCTATGCGTCCGGGCAATAAATGCTCGGATATTGACGCAATCGCGCTTGATTACATCCGAAAAGCTGGCTACGGTCAGTACCTGCTTCATCGCACGGGTCATGGAAAAGGCTTGGAGGAGCACGAAGCGCCGTGGATCGAGGTGGGAGACCACACCATACTGAGACCAGGTATGGTGCTATCCAGCGAGCCGGGCATTTACATCGAAGGATTCTCCGGCTTCCGCCATTCCGATACGATCATCGTCACGGACGACGATCCGCTTGTCGTCACGCAATTTCCGAAAACATTGGATCAATTGATTATCAAAGTATAGGAGGGAGACTATGTACACGACAATAAATGATTGCCAAATTTACTACGAGGTTCATGGAAAAGAGGATGCGGATGCGATCTTTTTCATCCATGGAGCGCCTGGCTTGGGAGATTGTCGAGCAGACCGCAAAGCGTTTGCTCCTTTGGAAGAGACGCATAAGCTCGTATTTTTGGATATGCGAGGCTCAGGTAGATCGGAAGAAAAGCCTCCCTATACGCATGAACAATGGGCTGCAGATATCGATGAATTGCGCAAGCAGCTGAATTTGGAAAAAATCGTGATTCATGGCGGCTCATATGGCGGTTATATGGCTTTGGAATACGTCACCCGCTATCCCCAGTACGTGTCACATGTCCTGCTGCGAGATACAAAGCCAGGTTCAGATCGTCAAGATGGTGCGACGAAGCGGGCACTGGAAGCCAATCTTCCCGGACTTACCGAGGATGAGCTGGTCCGGATGTTCGCTGGCGAGATGCGTTCAAACGAAGAGCTGAAATCTGTCTTTTTCGCTCTCCAGCCTTTATATACGGTAGAGTACGATCCCGTGTCAGCGAAAGAAAAAATTGATGGTATCTACTATCACTATGAGACGCACAACTTTGCCTTCCGTGTGAATCAGCCGACCTTTGACCTTCGTGACAAGCTGCCCTCCATTGACGTGCCTGTTCTGGTGTCCGTTGGCCGACACGATTGGATTACGCCAGTAGATGCTTCAGAGGAGATCGCCAGCCTGATCCCGCGATCCGAGTTGGTTATCTATGAAAATAGCGGACACTCGCCACATATTGAAGAAAATGAGAAGTACTTGAGCCGCGTTAAACAGTTTCTCTCAAATGAATTGGGCGTGTAATAACTTGGTCTTTTTGAGGAGGGTGCCAGGATGAATTTGAAAGAGGTTCTTAACCATTTGGAGAAAAACTTCGATGAAGATTTGGAGCGCGTTCGCGAATTTCTGCGGATGCCAAGCATCAGCTACACAGGCGAAGGAATAGAAAAAACTGCGGGTAAATTGAAAGAGATTATCGAAGAGCTGGGAGGAATTGCGGAAGTGGTTCCGACCAAAGGCCATCCGATTGTCTATGGGGAATTTGACGAAGGGCAGGAGCATACCCTCCTGGTTTATGGGATGTACGACGTCATGCCAACGGACGAAGAAGGCTGGACAGTAGATCCATGGGGAGCAGAAATCAAGGATCTGCCTAAATTTGGGCCATGCATCATCAACCGCGGTGCGGTCAATACAAAAGGACCTCTGGGCGCTTTCTTTAATACAATTCGCGCCATAAAGGAAGTAGATGGCAAGCTTCCCGTCAACCTGATCTTTGCTGTCGAGGGTGAAGAGGAAATGGGGAGCCGCAATTTCCCAGCCTTCCTCGAGCAGTACAAAGAGAAACTAGCCAAAGCAGAAGCTGTGCTTTTCCCTTTCTTCGAGCAGGATGAGGTAGGTACACCTGGACTGGTGCTTGGTACGAAAGGCTTGCTCTATTTTGAACTCGTATGTCAGGGCGGCGATTGGGGTGGTCCAACTTCGCGTGGAATTCATGGCTCCTTTAATGCATGGGTAAAAAATCCCGCCTGGCGTCTCGTTCAAGCACTCTCGACAATGGTGGATGTAGATGAAAACATATTAATAGAAGGTCTCTTGGATGATGTGTCCGATATTCCTGAGAAAGAGAGAGACATTTTAAAGCAGCAGATTGAAGAGGGCATTTATGACGAAAAGGTGTTTCTCGAAAATTACGATGTGAAACGATTGAAGTACGATGGTACAGGAATGGACGTATGGGAGAAGCTGTATAGCAGACCTCAGCTGAACATCGACGGAATTTACTCCGGCTATACAGGGCCGGGAACGAAAACACTATTGCCTCATATCGCGACCGCCAAAGTCGATGTCCGCATGGTGCCACATATGGAGCCGGACGAAGTGGTTCGCCTCATTCGCGTGCATTTGGATAAACACGGCTTTGCCGACATTGAAATGAACGTCGCCAATAAATACTATTGGTCGAAGGTATCTGTGGATGAGCATGTTGTTCAGGCGATGATCGACACATACCGGACGATGGGCAAGGAACCGCAAATCCAACCACTGAATCCTGGCAGCGCTCCCTATTATGTGTTTGAGCGCTATCTGCAAATCCCATACGTTACAGGAGGCATGGGACACGGGGCCAGACAGCACTCCAGCGACGAATACTGCACGGTACAAGGGGTGCTCGACTTTGAGAAATCGATGGCGATCTTTTTTGATCATTATTGCCAGCGAGTCTTTGGCAAACAGGATCAACCAGAAACGATCTCCAAGTAAACACAAGTGCATTTTACAATCCCTATCATTCGCGCACCAAGTTGGAGAGGAGGCTTGTCTGTGACTTTCGAAAGCGACCAGCTAGAAAAAACGGTGTTAAACGATATTTCTACAGAAGTGCCAAAAACGATTCTGGACCGATTTGTGACGCTGACCCGTGAATCAGGGAGTGAGGACGAAAGGATCGCTGCCCATCATTTGGCCCAGTTTCTGGAGGATTGGCAAATTCCGTATCGGGTTCATTTTCCAACTATTCATTTGAGTGTCCCCAAAAAGGCTACTCTCCTCATGACCGAGCCTGTATCGCGAGAAATCAGAGCCAAAACACCGTCGTGCTCGATTTCAACCGGTGACCAATGGATATGCGGTGAGATGGTGTACATTCCTGCAGATGAAGACGATCTCTCCGATGCATTTGACCCGCTAGCAACCAACAAATACGGCGATGTCCGAGGGAAAATCGTTTTGACGGACGGATATCCCGTTTCGGGAAAAACGAAGGAATTGGGCAACGAGGGAGCGGTCGGCGTAATTTTCATCAGCCCTGGTCGCTACATACATGAGGGAACGATTGGTGTTGTCTGGGGCTCTCCTGACCTGGATACCATGAACGAGGAGCCCCAGATTCCTGCTTTAATGATCGGGAAGCAGGACGGAAATGAATTAATTCACGAATGCCAGGCAGCTAAGGTCACCTTGCAATTCCAGACGCATTTGGACACTGGCTGGTTTCCTTGTCCACTGATCGATATCTGGATTGAGGGTACCGACGAGCCGGAAAAGTACGTCTTATTACATGGTCATTTGGATTCCTGGCATCAGGGTATAGGAGATAACGGTACAGGCAATGCCGCCTTAATGGAAATGGCGCGACTGTTTCACAAGCACCGCCATCTACTAAAACGCAGCATACGAATTGCGGTTTGGCCGGGGCATTCGACAGGCAGATACGCTGGTTCTACCTGGTTCGCGGATCAGTTCGGCCTGGATCTTGACGAGAATTGCATTGCGCAGGTCAATTGCGACTCGCCAGGCTGCCGCTGGGCGACTTCGTACGAGGACATGTCCTGGATGAGCGAGGCTGAGGAGCTCTGCCAATCCTCCATACAAGATGCAGTCGGCGAAAAGTCCAAAGGCTTTCGGCCACATCGGGCAGGAGATTATTCCTTTAACAACATCGGCATCACGTCGTTTTATATGCTTTCGTCCAGCATTCCGGCAGAACAATTGAAAGCAAAGGGATACTATGCAGTAGGAGGATGCGGATCGAATATCGAGTGGCACAGTGAAGAGGACCTCATGCACGTCGCCGATCTGGATATTCTCGTTCGAGACATTCGGGTATACATGACGACGATTCTGCGCGTTGTCAATTCGCCGATTCATCCCTTTTTCTTTTCAAAAACGGTGGAGGAGCTTTTAACGACGATCGAGGAATACGAGGTTGCGGCGGCGGGGCACTTTTCGTTTTCTGTTGTGAAACAGGAAGCCATAGAGCTTCTACATGAATTGCAGGAATTCTACCGGCAACTGCCAGCACCTTCGATTGATTCCGTCTCAGATCCTCATATGAAGAGAGTGAACGAGATCATCCGCCTAATCGGGCGAGAGCTTGTCACTATCAACTATTCGTGCACAGGTAAATTCCGGCACGATCTTGCCATCGATATGCCGCGTTTACCGGATTTGGCCGCAGTTCACTATTTGTCTAACCTAAATCCAGTGTCTCATACGTATAAGGTTGCCCTCACGCATCTCACACGCGGTCAAAATCGTGTGGCCTGGACGCTGCAGCGAGTTCGCAAGCTGCTGAAAAATGGTTCATTTGATCAATGGAAGAAAGCCGCAACCCTATAGGAGGGACCATGACGAGTCTCGTGAAAGTGCATGAGAAGCTGCTGCTTGATGAAATCAGCATGGAGATACCCAAGCGGATTTTGGATACATTCAGCGGGTTGATCCGAGAATCTGGCAGTGAGGACGAAAGCACTGCAGCCCACTTTCTCGCCTCGCTCCTGAAAGAATGGGGCGTGCCGCATACCGTACACTATCCTAGTATTTACTTGAGCGTTCCCAAAAAAGCTTCAGTAAAGACTCTTACTTCTGAAACCAAGTGGTTTCGCGCAAAAACGTCTTCCTTTTCCGTCTCGACAAATGGCGTTCCAGTAACAGGCGAGCTAGTTTACGTCCCTTCCGCCCAAGCGATGGACCGGTACGATATATTCGATGCCAAGGTGAAGGAAGAAGTGAACGACCTGTCTGGAAAAATTGTCATCAGTGAAGGGTTGGCGATGCCTGAAAAGGTCGCTACTTTTCACGACAAAGGAGTCCTGGGTGCTATATTCATCAACCCAGGCAAGAACATTCATGATGGAATCTGCACCACGATTTGGGGTTCACCCGACTTGGATACCATCGACGATGAGCCAAAAATTCCCGTGGTGGCGATTAACAAATTGGACGGGGAAGAGCTAAAGTCGATGTGCCAGACAGGAAAAACCGTCATTGAGCTGTCGACCAGCCTAGAAAAGGGCTGGTTCGATTGTCCACTGATCGACCTGTTTATCGAGGGAACCGAAGAACCTGAGAAGTATATCCTATTGCACGGCCATCTGGATTCCTGGCATGTAGGAATTGGAGACAATACCACAGGCGATGCAGCATTGATGGAAATGGCACGGATTTGCTACAAGCATCGTGACAAGCTGAAACGGAGCTTGCGAATCGCTATCTGGCCAGGACATTCAACCGGACGCTATGCCGGGTCGACGTGGTTTGCTGACCGGTTTGCACTGGATCTGGATGCCAATTGCATTGCGCAAGTAAACTGTGACTCTCCTGGCTGCCGTCAGGCAACGTCCTACGAAAAAATGGACTGGACGAATGAAGTGGAAGATCATTGCAAACAATCCATTTTCGATGCAGTCCAAGAGTATGCCAAGGGAAAACGTCCAAACCGGGCAGGAGACTATTCGTTCCACAATATCGGGATCACGTCCTTCTACAAGTTATCCTCCAGCATTCCGCAGGAGCAGCTGAAGGAAAAAGGATATTATCCGGTAGGGGGCTGCGGTTCCAACATCGAGTGGCATACCGAAGACGACTTGATGCATGTGGCAGACTACGAGATTTTGCACAGAGACTTGAAGGTGTATATGACCTCCATCTATCGCGTGCTTCAGGCGACTTTACTTCTGTATGATTTCCGCAAAACCGCTGATGAGTTTATGGAAACCATTCAGCAATATCAGGAAGCAGCGGGAGAACATTTTTCTTTTCAACAAGCCGCAAATGAGGTCAAGGATCTTCGCCGCTCTTTAGAGGGCTTCTATATGAAGCTTCAATCACTGCACATGAAGGATCTCTCAACGCCAGCTGTGAGGGAAGTAAATGAAAAGCTTTTGCAATTAAGCAGGACGCTTATTCCCATCAACTTTACTCGTCGTGGCAAATTCCACCATGATCCGGCCGTTCAAATTCCCGCGCTGCCCGATATCGCACCTGCACTGCAGCTAGCGGCCTTAGAGCCTGGCTCTCATCGTTATCGCGTAACGCAAAATCATTTGCTTCGTGGACAAAATCGCGTCATTTGGGCAATGAAAGAGGCGCAAAAGCTCATTAACCTACTGTAGATGACACGCAACGCATCACACTATTCATAGCCATATGGCAGTTATCGACTAGCTTTCGAGTCGGTGGCTGCCTTTTTTAATCTTTCATCAATTCATGCTTCCACATCGGTCTCGTAAGTATTTTTAGATGATCTTGTGTACCGAGTGCTTTGAGTAACAGATGATTCGTTAATTTTCAGAATCTTAGGTTTTTAGGGTCCTTACTACTTGGCATTCCCACCCTAAATTCGTATTTGAGGGAGAAGTTTCCCTTTATTCGACAGAACGATTGGCCTTTGATTGCCCTTTTAGAGAATGGCACGGGACTTGCGTATAACACGAGACGAGGCACACGAACGACAAAAGGGGGTAGATGAGTGTTGGTGGAAGCCATGAAAAGGCTGCTGGATGAGATCAGCATGGAGACGCCGAAGACGATCCTGGAGCGCTTTGGCAGCCTGGTGAGAGAATCGGGAAGTGAAGATGAGAGAGTCGCAGCTCAGTTTTTATCCAGTCTGTTGGATCAGTGGGGTGTACCTTACCAGGTGCATCGCCCAAATCTGTACCTGAGTGTACCAAGACCTGCGAAGCTGAAGCTGGTACTGCCCATTGAAAAAGAAATACGTGCAAAGAATCCAGCCTTCTCTGTGATTACCGGCGATGAATGGAGAGGCGGAGAATTAATCTATGTCCCTACAGGCTTCAAGAAAAAGTGGGACAACCAAAAAGATGGATCATTTGATCCAGCGACTGGAAGCCTGTCGGGGAAAATCGTGCTGACCGAGGGATTTCCTAGACCGGCAAGAATCAGAGAGCTCAACGAGCAGGGAATCATCGGCGCAATCTTTATTCACCCCGGCAAGAACATTCACGAAAGCATTTGCACACCGATCTGGGGGGCACCGGACCTGGATACGTATGAAAACGTCCCAAATCTGCCTGTTCTGATGATCAATCGTACAGACGGACAGGAGCTGATCGATAGAATCGCCCACGGGAGTGTGGAGGTCCAGTTCCAAACTCATCTGGACCAAGGCTGGTTTACGTGTCCACTGATCGACATCTTCATCGAGGGGACCGATGAACCAGACAAATACGTTTTGCTTCACGGACACATGGATTCATGGCATCAAGGCTTGGGAGATAACGCCACTGGAAACGCCGCCATGATCGAAATGGCCAGAATCTTCTACCAAAATCGTCACCTGTTAAAACGGAGCCTGCGCATTGCGATATGGCCTGGACACTCCACGGGTCGCTATGCAGGTTCGACGTGGTTTGCGGATACTTTTGGTTTGGACCTTGATGAGAATTGCATCGCCCAGGTCAATTGTGATTCTCCCGGATGCCGATGGGCCACTTCCTACCACGAGATGAGCTGGATGAGCGAAGTAGATCAGTTCTGTAAAACAGCTATAAAAGAAACGATCGGGGAGGAATCCGTCGGATATCGACCACCGCGTGCCGGAGATTATTCTTTCCATAACATCGGACTGACTGCCTTCTATATGCTATCCTCCAACATTCCCGAGGAAGTCCTGCAGGAAAAGGGCTACTACCCTGTTGGGGGGTGCGGTTCGAATATTGAATGGCACACAGAAGAAGACCTCATTCACATCATTGATTACGAAATCCTCAAGCGAGATGTGCAAGTCTATACCACTTCCCTCTATCGTATCGTGAATGCCACCTTGCACCCTTTCCAATTCGTGAACACCGCTGATGAGTTTATCCACACGATCGAGACGTACCAAAAGGCTGCGGGCAAGCATTTTTCTTTCGACCTCGCACTCGGGGAGGCAAGAGAGCTTCGTGCGACACTGATGAATTTCTATGAGCAAATCGAGCAACTTGAAACGAGGCACGTAAGCGATCCGCAGGTAATCCACGCCAATCAGGTGCTACGAGGCTTGAGTAGATCACTGATACCCATCAATTTTACAAGGCGTGGCAAGTTCTGGCATGATCCAGCCATTGATATACCGCCGCTGCCTGATATCGCACCTGCCACAATAGTATCTCAGCTTGAGGAAGGGTCCCATCGTTACAAGGTGACTCTTACGCACTTGATGAGGGGACAGAACCGACTTGCCTGGACGTTGCTTCATGCCAAACGCCTCGTCCTCACGCAATCCATCTTTTAGGGGGGAAAACGAGTGAAAACAGCAAACAAGTGGAAATTCGGTCTGTTGGCAACAACCGTGCTTTTGGGAACCGCGCTGTCAGCATGCACCAGCGAGACACAAACGCAACCCAAAACCAATGATACTCCGAAGACCGAGCCTGCAAATGCCAAGAGCAGGGAGATTCGCACCCTGCAAATCCTCACCAGGCCACAAGCCTCCTCGCCTGACGAATACGAGCGGGCCAATCTGATCGCCGGAGCCATGAAAGAGCTGGGGATTACTGCCGAGCTAAAACCAATGCCCTATGAACAGCAATCGGACATCGTTTGGTACAAGCGCGACGAGTGGGACATGACCGGCTGGCAAATGGCAGCACGTCCTGAGAGATTGGATCCGGATGAATTTGTTTATAACCTGTTCCACTCCAGCACGGCCAAGGACGGTTACAACTTCGTAGGGTACAACAACCCTGAGTACGACAAGATTGCAGAACAGCAACGGATCACGGTGGACCGTGAAGAGCGGAAAAACCTGATTTTCAAAGCGCAGGAGCTGATCGCAAGTGACGTCGCCTACCTTTTCAACGTTCACCCTAAATTAAAGTACGTTTACAACCATCAAGTGTTTGACAAAAATTCCATTGTCGAGATGGCGGGCATGGGCATCCGCAACATTTGGACGTATTTGAATGCGACACCGATCGGACAGCAAAAAAACATGGTTCTAAACAGCAACGACTCTGTTCAGGCAATCAATCCGTTTTATATCAGCGGCTCCTTTGATTCATGGGTAACAGAGCTCATCTGGGATCGTCTGATGCGAATCGACAAAGATGGTCTTCCTAAGCCTTGGGCTGCCGAATCCGTTGCCTGGAAAACCGATACACAGGTTGAAATCAAGCTGCGTGCAGATATGAAATGGCACGACGGCAAGCCCGTGACCGCCGAGGACGTGAAGTTCTCCTATGAGGCTCCTTTGACTGGTGAAGTACCGATGTATAAGCCGTTTGTAGAAATCATCGATAAGATCGATATCAAAGATCCGCTCACCTTGGAATTTACGCTGAAACGGCCTTGGGCAGCATTCGAAACGGCCAGCTTATCCAAATTGAATCTCGTTCCTAAGCATATTTGGGGACCAATCATTGAGGATTTGAAGAACAAGCCAGAGAATGCGGAGAGCTATCAGGAGAAAACACCAATCGGCTCTGGACCTTTCAAATATGAGAACTGGAAATTCAAAGAGGAAGTCGTCTTGAGCGCCAATAACGAGCATTTTTCACCTGCAAAAATCGAGAAGTGGATCATGAAGGAGATTCCGAACACCGAAGCGTCTCTCGGCATGATCGAAAATGGGGAAATCAACTTCCTCGCCGTGTTCCCAGGAGACGGGCAGCTGCTCCAGCAAAAGGTAGAAGCGAGTCAGAACCTCACGATGATTACAACAACCGATCTCGGCTTTCAATTCTTCGCCGTGAACCATCGCAGACCGCCGTTTAACGATGTAGCATTCCGTCGCGCCTTGGCTGCTGCCATTGATCGAGACATGATGGCCCAAGTCGTATACAAAGATTTCGCAGAACCGGGAGATTCTGTCATCTCGCCAGCACTATCGATCTGGAAAAATCCGAATCTACCATATCCAACAGGTGGGGTGGAGGAAGCGAAAAAGCTTCTACAGGAAGCTGGTTATGAATGGGATGCAGCAGGCAAGCTGCTCTATCCGGCAGGCAAAAAAGAAGAGCTCGGCAAATAAGAGCTGAATCTCCTTCAAAAGTGTCATCTGCGCGGAATGCTGGCCGCGGCTCATCGTCAGCATTCCGCGCCTTTGAAGCCTTCCGAGAAAGGAGAGAATGTATTGGGGAACCGATCAAAATTCATAGTGAGTCGACTGGCTCAGATGATCCTGACCCTGTGGATCATAGCGACGATCCTGTTTTTTATCTTTCGGCTAATGCCCGGTAATCCGCTGGTGGCCTATATTGACCCTACGTTTACCAAAGAGCAGCAAGATATATTGATGGCTCAGTTTGGCTTGGATAAGCCGCTGTGGATGCAATATTTGATCTACTTAGCCAACCTGGTGCAGGGTGAGCTGGGGGATTCCTTTAAATTTCGGGCGCCTGTCATGGACGTGATCTGGGGCGTTTTGCCCAACACACTGTACCTGATGCTCTTTTCCTTTGTAATTGCATACCTCGTGGGGATACTCGGGGGCGTATTGCTCGCATGGAAGCGCAAAACCAAATTCGAAACAGTTGGCATTATCGTGACCCTGTTTACGAGATCCGCACCGCAAATGTGGGTAGGCATGATCGTACTTGTGATCTTTTCCTTTCACCTGCATTGGTTTCCATCAGGGGGAGCTTCCGCGACAGGTGTCGTCTATGCGTCTGAATGGGAGAAGCTTACTTCCCTCTCGTTTCTGGGGCACCTGTTTCTGCCTGCACTGACAGCCGCCATCTATCTGATGGGACTTCCCCTGCTATTGATGAGGTCCAACATGCTGGACGTGATGGGTGAATCCTACGTGGAAGTAGCCAGAATGAGGGGACTTAGCGAGCGCAGAGTCATGCTCAAATACGCCGCGAGAAATGCAGCACTGCCAGTCGTCACCGCGATGGCTGTCGGGATCGGCTACGCGCTTGGAGGCAACGTCGTCATTGAAATGGTATTCAGCTGGCCTGGCTTGGGACGTCTGCTCGTAAACGCGGTTTCGGCAAGCGATTACGCACTGGCCCAAGGAGCTTTTATCCTGAGTGCAGCTGTTATGGTCATGATGAACTTTGTGGCAGATATCCTGTACAGCTTTTTGGATCCGAGGGTCACATTTGGCAAAGGGAGGTGAGTGGAATGGACACGGATGTAAGAATGGAGCAGAGCCCCATACAAGTCGCATATCGAAAAACAAGCCTGCCGACGATCCTTAAAAGGAATCTGGCGGGGGTCTACCGTTTTTTGAAAAACGATCCATTTAGCATGACGGGTGCTGTCATTTACCTGTTTTTTATCTTGATCGCGCTGTTTGCGCCACTCATCGCGCCCTATAATCCACACGAAATGATCAAACATAACGGGAAACTGGCTTTCAACCAGCCGCCATCTGCTGAGCATTGGCTGGGGACAACGAACATGGGACGAGATATTTTCTCCCAACTCATCTACGGGGCAAAGCCTGCGATGATGGTGGGGCTGACAGCGGCATTCTTCGTGGTAGTCGTAGGCACACTGGTCGGTCTGTTCGCAGGCTACTACAAAGGCCAAGTCGATGGTGTGCTCATGCGAGTCACCGATATTGCATTCGGCATTCCGTTTGAACCATTCGTCATCGTCTTAGTCGCTTTCTTGGGGCCGAGCGTCTGGAATATCGTCCTGGCGATGGGGCTGCTTTTATGGCGGGATACTGCCCGTGTGATAAGGTCTCAGGTTCTCACGATACGCGAGCGCAGCTTTGTGGAAGCCGCAAAAATTTCGGGCGCCTCCGATTTGCGCATTTTATTCGTACAAGTAGCTCCTAACATTCTTCCGCTTTCCTTTCTGTACGGATCGCTTGCCATGGGCTGGGCAATCTTGACGGAAGCGGCAGTGAGTTTTCTCGGATTTGGCGATCCTGCCATGATGAGCTGGGGCTTCATGCTCAATGATGCGTATGCTTCCCAGGCATTGAGTCGCGAGGCGTACTGGTGGATCATTCCACCGGGCATTTTTATCATGCTGACGGTCATGGCTGGCTTCTATATCGGAAGAGGTTCAGAAGAAATCTTGTATCCTCGGTTGAAGAATCAATAACCAAGGGGGTGAAATCATTGTCGTTATTGGAAGTAAACGACTTGAAAATCTACTACAAAACGTCGCGCGGGATGAGCAAGGCCGTCGATGGCGTATCCTTCGCGGTGGATCAAGGAAGAAGTCTTGGACTTGTGGGGGAAAGCGGCTGTGGCAAAAGCACCTTGGTAAAAGGAATTATTCGCGTGCTTGCAGGAAATGGGCTTATTGCAGGAGGCTCAGTCACTTTCGATGGGAATGACTTGACCCAGATGACCGAATCCAACATTCGTCAGGTTCGCTGGAAGGATTTATCTTTGATCCCCCAGGCAGCGATGGACTCGCTCAATCCCGTATTTCCTGTCATTGATTCATTCTTGGAAATTTTGATGCTAAAGGGCAAGCTTTCCCGAGCGGATGCAACGAAGAGAGCACATGAGCTGTTCATCATGGTCGGACTGGATACGAAGCGGTTGCGATACTATCCACATGAATTCTCAGGAGGTATGAAGCAACGAGCGATGATTGCACTCGCGCTCGCTTTACATCCCAAGCTCGTCATTGCCGATGAGCCCGTTACTGCACTAGATGTGATTGTGCAAAATCAGGTGCTTCGGGTTCTGAAAAATTTGAAAAAAGAGCTTGGGCTCACGCTGGTGATGATTACGCATGACATCTCAGTCGTGGCGGAGACGTGTGACGATGTGGCGGTGATGTATGCGGGGAAGATCATTGAGATCGGTCCTGTTTCGCGAGTGCTGAAGAACTCGATGCATCCGTACACGATGGGCCTGGCCAATGCATTTCCCAACCTAAAAAAAACAGAAAGCACTCTGATCTCTATCGAGGGTTCGCCGCCAGACTTGGTTGATCCACCTAAAGGATGCCGATTCGCTGCTCGTTGCCCATTTAAGATCGAAGCGTGTGCCCATGAAGAGCCATCGCTCGTTCCCGTTGGCGAACGCCATTTCGCGGCGTGTCATCGGTTGGACGAAATCGCTGACCTGCAGGATATGGCCAAGGAGGTGGACACATGGCGGAAAATCTCATCATAGAAGTGCGTGGGCTATCCAAGCATTTTGAAGCAAGGCAGCATTTGTTTCGCAAAAGCGGCGGGGGAGCGGGCGTGTTAAAAGCAGTTGACGATGTGAGCTTTCGTATTCCTAAAGGGCATTCACTTGGCATCGCTGGTGAAAGCGGGTGCGGGAAAACCACGACCGCCAAAATGCTGTTGAAGCTGTATGAGCCCACTTCTGGCACCTTTTTGTTTAACGGCAAAGACATCACCCATTTGAAAGGGAAAGAAGAGCTCAAACAGTTTCGCAAACAAGCGCAATTGATGTTTCAAAATCCGTTTGAGGCCTTGAACCCTCGCTTCACCATTTTTCGATCCTTGCTGGAGCCGCTCATCGTCCACAACATAGGCACGAAGGAAGAGAGGGTTCTTCTCATCAAGCAGGCACTTGAGCAAGTCAATTTGATTCCCGTGGAAAACTTTTTTGAAAAGTATCCCCACCAAATGAGCGGTGGCCAGCTCCAAAGGGTCGTATTGGCACGGGCATTGATTGTAGATCCCATCTTCCTGGTTGCGGATGAACCGGTATCCATGTTGGATGTCTCCGTACGCGCTGGCGTTCTTAACCTGATGAAAGGTTTGACGGAGCGCTTGCAGCTCACAACGGTCTACATCTCCCACGATCTCTCACTCATTTCTTACATGTGTGAGCAAACGGCAATTATGTACCTGGGAAAAGTTGTTGAGATCGGGGATACCATGAGCGTCTTGCACAAGCCCAAGCATCCATATACCCAAGCCCTACTTGCCGCAGTACCCTCTTCCGATCCAGACGAGGAGCCGGAAGAGGTTCGCATAAAAAATCATGTACCAAGCCCGATCAATATGCCCAAAGGCTGTCACTTCCAAGACAGATGCCCGTATACCGAGGCCATCTGCCAGGAGAAAAGCCCTGAGCTGCGACAGGCGGACACTGGTCAGATCGTCGCTTGCCACATGGTTACGCCTTATTTGGAAAGAAAGGTAGAAAGAGAGGAGCATGTGATATGAAGATCATGTATGTCGTGCCAGGCCCAATGGATCAGGTCGAAGCCGCTCGCAGAGGTGAACTGCTCAAGCTCTGGGCAGCGCCCGGGACCAACGTGGACATCGTCACAGTGCAAGAGGGTCCAGCCTCCATCGAATCGATGTATGAAGAATACTTGTCCATACCTCCCGTAGCCAAGATCATGTATCAGCTGGAACAGGAAGGCTATGATGCCGCCATCCTCGGTTGTGCTGGTGACCCAGGCTTGGATGCATTTCGGGAGATCACCACTAAGATGCTTGTCGTAGGTCCTGCTGCGAGCAGCTTTCATGCGGCTGCCATGCTCGGACATCAATTCACCTTACTCACGGTTGCGGACAGCATGATTGGTTCAAGCCATGAGCTAGTCGCCAGATCAGGATTGACTGACAAGCTAGCATCTGTGCGCGCCGTTAACATCCCCGTATTGGAACTAGCCACGAATCGGGAGGAGACCTTGACAAAGCTGGTTCGTATCGGACGAGAAGCCATCGAGAAAGACGGCGCAGACGTGCTTGTTCTCGGATGCATGTCCATGGGTTTTTTGAACGTGGCAGAAGAAATGCAGGAGGAGCTCGGGATTCCTGTTGTCAACCCGGCAAAAATCGCTTTGAAAATGACGGAAGCCCTGGCGTCCATCGAGCTGGTTCATTCCAAGAAGGCATACGCCATACCGCCAAAGCTGGCCAGTGGAAAAGTGAAATCACTCGATGAGCTGCTGGTATCCCGTTCCTGATATCGGCAAGGTAAAAGACTTGGGCTCGCCATAACAGAGGGGGTGAAGCGCTGGTGAAGGTAGCTTATGTCGGAGCTGCGCCAAAATC
Organism: Brevibacillus sp. NRS-1366; assembly: GCF_050467985.1. Lineage (NCBI taxonomy): Bacteria > Bacillati > Bacillota > Bacilli > Caryophanales > Paenibacillaceae > Brevibacillus > Brevibacillus sp. NRS-1366. The sequence goes on from NZ_JBITPN010000052.1 coordinate 86,625, forward strand.
GACGGAAGAAGTGGAAAGACGGAGGAGTCTGCTGCAGCAATGGGCAGCTCCTGGCACAACCATTGAAATGGCGTATGCGAAAGAAGGTCCTGCTTCGATCGAATCCATGTATGAAGAGTACCTGGCCATTCCCGAGTACGCGAAAAGCATGGTTCGGTTGGAACGCGAAGGTTTTGATGCGGCGATCGTCGGTTGTGCAGGTGATCCTGGCATCGATGCCTATCGGGAGCTTTGCACAAATATGCTCATTGTGGGACCAGGAATGAGTAGTTTCCATGCAGCCTCTATACTCGGACGGAAATTTACACTGCTGACAGTAGCCGACAATATGATTGCCAGCAGCTATGAATTGATTCAGAAATCAGGACTTTCAAGTATGATCGCGTCTGTCCGCGCAGTCAATATTCCTGTGCTGGAGCTCTCCCAAAACCGCGCGCAAACCTTGGAGAACCTCGTTCAGATTGGCAGGGAAGCAATCGAGAGAGATTACGCAGATGTTCTGGTTCTTGGCTGCATGTCCATGGCATTCTTGCAAGTCGCAGAAGATATGCAGAAGCTGCTCGGGATCCCTGTTGTCAATCCCGCAAAAGCGGTACTAAAGCTGACTGAATCCTTGTCAAGCTGTGGATGGAAGCAATCAAAGTCGGCATTTTCTATACCGCCAAAGCTGTCTTTTGGGAAAGCAAGCACGATAGAGGAACTGATTGTGAAACAAAAAAATTAACTATGTTGGGAGAGAATTCAATGACTACCGCCTATAAAGATACGGAAAAAACGCTACTGGATGAAATCAATTTAGATGCTTCGAAAGTCATCTTAGAGAAGTTCAGTACACTTGTCCGTGAGTCATCCAGTGAAGATGAGCGCATTGCCTTTGGTCACCTCGTCAGCTTTTTGGAAAAATGGGGGGTGCCGCACAAAGTTCATCATCCAGAGCTGTACTTGAGTGTTCCTGTAAACGCTGGCGTCAAAGTGACCATCCCAGCGGTCAAGGAAATTCGGGCAAAAACTCCAGCGTTCGCTGTTTCCACAGGTGATCAATGGGTTAGCGGAGAGCTTATTTATGTCCCCTCCGGTCATGCGGCAGACATGCAGGAGGTGTTTCATTCCCAGGTCAGTGTGAATGCAATCGACCTGAAAGGAAAGGTGGTCATTACCGAAGGTCTTGCCATGCCAGGAAAAGTCGCCTCTTTTGACAAGCTTGGGGTGCTCGGCGCGATCTTCGTCAATCCGGGCAAGAATATCCATGATGGAATTTGCACGACGATTTGGGGCGCTCCGGATCTGGATACGATTGACAATGAGCCGAAAATCCCTGCGCTCGCAGTCAACCGAACAGATGGAGACGAGTTAATCGAACTGTGCAAGCAAGGTAACGTTCAGGTCGAATTCCAGACGGATCACAAAAAAGGATGGTTTGCATGCCCGCTGATCGACATTTTCATCGAAGGGACAGAGGAGCCGGAGAAATACGTCTTGCTTCATGGACACCTAGACTCTTGGCATGTAGGTATCGGAGACAATACCACTGGAGACGCGGCCATGCTGGAAATGGCTCGTGTTTTCTACAAGCATCGAGACAAGCTGAAGCGCAGCCTGAGAATCGCCATTTGGCCAGGTCACTCCACAGGACGGTATGCGGGCTCTACCTGGTTTGCCGACACATACGGTCTCGATCTGGATGCCAATTGCGTGGCGCAAGTGAACTGCGACTCGCCTGGCTGCCGTTGGGCCACTTCCTACGACTACAGCGAATGGATGAGCGAAGTGGATGAGCTTTGCAAGGGTGCGATCATGGATACGGTCCAACAAGGCTCGAAAGGCAGCAGACCTTCCCGTGCCGGAGACTATTCGTTTAACAATATTGGGATTACTTCTTTCTACATGCTATCCTCAAGTATGCCGGAGGAACTTCTGAAGGAAAAAGGATATTACCCCGTGGGCGGATGCGGCGCCAACATCGAGTGGCATACAGAAGAGGACTTGTTGCACGTGGCAGATTTGGACATTTTGCTAAAGGACATCAAAATATATACCGCTTCCATCCTGCGAGTCGTGAATGCCTATGTACTTCCGTACAACTTCCGAAATACCGTGGATGAATTCATGGAAACCATTCAAACCTATCAGGAAGCTGCAGGAAGCCATTTCAGTTTTGAGACGGCACTGACGGAGGCACAAGATCTGCGTGCGAAGCTGGATTCGTATTACCAAGCGATTGAAGGCTTGAGGAATGCCGAAGTGTTTGATCCGCAAGTCAAGAAAGTGAATGAACAACTGCAGGATCTAGGACGAACCTTGATAACCATCAACTTCTCTCGCCGTGGCAAATTCCGCCATGATCCGGCTCTGGATGTTCCCAAGCTGCCAGATATCGCCCCAGCCACCACTTTGAAAAATCTCGCACCGGATACTCATCTGTACAATGTTACGATCAACCACCTGAGACGTGGCCAAAACCGCGTGGCGTGGGCTTTGAGAGAGGCGAAGCGAATTATTCGAAATTGATTTGAATAATGAAAGGAGGTCCGATAAGCATCATGCTCGGACCTCCTTTTACTTTTGTAGTTATACGTGCCCGTTATTGTTTTTTATCGGACTACGGTATGGTCATAAACCAAAAGGATTGATTCATCTGTTGGGAGGAGTAGTGATGACAACACAACATTATCGTCCTGGATTCACAACCAACCATGAGAGTAGCTTAGGATTTAGTCAACTGGTTACAAAACCATCGCAATAAGCGAAGGTGGAAGGGGGGGATTCAATCAAGTGTGTCGGCGGTGAGAGCCGCACTCCCGGGCTGCAGAATGTTCCCCGGATACGAGAGAATGCCTGCATTTGAACTGGAGGGATTGTGAAAAGTGTAACTCGAACGGCATCCGAACGAATTTTCAGGAGGACAGCCGCAGGGGATCGGGTATGACCGCGCATTGATGCTGCGCCCCGAACTATTGATCGCGGTTGAAACCGTATCGGCACTGGATGTATCGATCTAGTCACAAATTTTGAATCTGCTGCCAGAGTTGCAGGAGTAGATGGGACTGACTTATCTTTTTATCTCTTATGATTTAAGCGTGGTCCAACACATTTCGAACCGGATCGCGGTCATAGATTTGGGCGAAACCATCGAGATTGCTGAAAAATACGTATCTTTTTGAAAAACCGCTTCATCCTTATTCTCAAGCATTGCTTTCTGTTGTTACCAAAACGCATGCTGATGAAAATTGGAGCGCGTAATTTTACAAGAGGACTTGCCATCGCTATCCACTCCACCATAAGGCTGCAAATTCCATCCCTACTGTTTTGCATGAATGGACAAATGGAAAACGGAGCATTTTTACAAAGGAGCATGAATGGGATTCGAAAAAGTGTAGAAAAGCTGTCGTCCAAAGGGAAAATGAATGATTCGGTTGAAACAGTAATGGACCGGTTTACTACGACTACAAACCTAGCAGAAATAAAAGACGCCGATTTAGTGTTCGAAGTAATTATTGAAAATATAGAGAAAAAGAAAGGGTTGTATAATAGAAATTGATCAAATTTGTAAAGAAGAAAGAATCTTCTGTTCGAATACATCTGGTTTAAGTATAACGGAGATGGCATCAGCAACGAAGCGTCCTGCCCAAGTCATTGTGACTCACTTCTTTAACCCAGTACCGATTATGGAACTAGTCGAAATTATTCGCGGAAATAGCTTCGGATGAAACTTATATGATTACGAAGGAGTTATGTCATAGCTTTGGGAAAACATCCATAACAGTAAATGAAGCTCCTTTGTTTGCAGTAAATAGAATTTTAGCGCCAATGATTAATGAAGCTGTTTTCGTTCTTCAGGAAGGGACGGCAACCCGCGAGGATATTGACCTAGGTATGAAATTAGGAGCGAACCATCCGATCGGACCTTTAGCACTAGCTGATATGATTGGGCTCGATGTTCTCCTTATGGTGTTGGATACCCTTTACCAGGAAACAGCGGATTCCAAATACCGTCCAGCCACTTTATTACGAATGCTAGTTCGGGCAGGTCACTATGGCAGAAAGACCGGCCGCGGTTTCTATGAGTATGAGAATTAAGAGGGCGTACCTGCTACAGTAGAATTTCGAGGTATCTCATCTCCACTGATATTGATGATGAAATGAAGGTCGTTCTAACCAAGAGAGATACGACCTTTTTCATTACTTAACGAGTAGTTGAGGTGAAAATCGTGGAACCAAAGATTATTAAAAACCAATTTGATCATGTACTTAACGTTAATATGAGAGAAATAGTGAAACTAATCTAAAAGTAACCATGCCTATATAGCCATTGTTTTTAAATACAAATGGGTATGTGAATGGCGGAATCATTAGAAGGAAAAATTATTGTCAACGATATATATGATCTCAGTGAAATCTATCAGTATGTGTACACAGAGGGAATTCACTATAAATACAAAAAGATCATGAAATCATTTCGAAAGTTGTAAATGTTGAATTTGCTGTTATTTTCGAAGTCAGTAGATTGATGATTAGAAATGAAGTCTCCAGATAATATATGAGATATCAAGATGGATGATAGAAATAGGAGTTTGTCGTTGACAAAGAGTAGTACCATACTATATAGGAAGAGTCGCAACACTAGAGTCGCAACACTATTGAAGAGACAGCGAGTGAAAAGAAATCTATTTTCTGCTAGAACTTCTTTTAAACTAGAGGTGGCATCATGTTAAAACGTTTATTTATTTCAGGATACAAGGCTCACGAGCTTGGCATATTTAATGAAAAAAATCCGGGGTTAGCAATTATTAAGAAAGCACTGAAGCGGGAACTCGTAAGATTCCTTGAGGAAGAATTGGAATGGGTCATCATATCAGGTCAACTTGGGGTAGAAATGTGGGCAGCCGAAACTGTTCTGGAATTGAAAAAGGAGTATTTACATCTAAAACTGGCGGTAATTACTCCGTTTTTGAATCAAGAGGAAAAGTGGAAAGATGAGACCCAGGATTACTATCGAAATATTGTGATGCAAGCCGACTATATCAATAGTGTCTATCAAACACCTTACCAGGGAGGTTGGCAGCTTGGAGAGAAAGACAAATTCTTGCTATCCAATTCAGACGGTATCTTGTTAGTTTACGATGAAGAAAACGAAGGCTCCCCGAAATTTCTAAGTAAACTCGCCGCAAAAAAAGCGGAAATGGGCGATTATCAGTTATTTCGAATTAATGCATATGACTTACAGACCATTGCAGATGAACAGCAGCAAGAATTAAACAATGACTATCACTAGTTCTTTTACTTTCGATACTTCTTGAGTAGATGGAGCCAGTGAAGTGACCATCTGATAAAAGACGAGTAAATTTTTCGGGGCGCTAATTTGTGCCGAGACGAAGGCTCGCACATTCTGATCATCTATTTGAATGAATGACGATCTTACTGGTATGACCCTTCTTGGGAAGGAAAATCGGCAAGCGTGTGGGCAAAGTGAGTAACTGAATTAATGTAAAAAACGTACATTAAACTGATTTTGCGCGTTATATTTCGGTTTTTCTAGCTACACTTCCCTCCCGGTGAGAAAACTTACGGGGGTTATACTTTTTTATTTGATAAGCTGCTCGCGTAAATCTGAATGACTTTGTGTTTGATCTGATCGACTTTTTCCTGAACAATGAGTACTAACAAACTAGTTAGTGTCTTTTTTACACGTATGAAAGTTGCGTTTTTATGCTAATCATTAGTGGACTAACATCTCACACCGGAAACGCATTTGTAAAATGTGACGATCAACCACCTGAGACGCGGTCAAAACCGCGTGGTGTGGGCTTTGAAAGAGGCGAAGCGAATCATTCGCAGCTAATTCCCAAGTCGTTGTTTTCTCTCTGTATAGTCATGAAAAGAGATGAACGGAGGGGCTGTCTAAAAAGTCC
>NZ_JBITPN010000053.1:0-138365 GCF_050467985.1 Brevibacillus sp. NRS-1366
TGGGGCCTATTTGACGTTCACCATATAAAAAATAGTACGCACTTTATTGATAGGTACTACCAGAAAGGATAGTGTAAATATGAGTATGGCTGAATACAAAGGTAAAGTTAAGAATATTCAAGATACACCTTTTGGTTATACATTGTCAGTTATTGGTGGAAAATGGAAAATGGAAAATGGAAAATGGTTGTTATTTACCACCTATCAGAAAACCAATCAGTTCGCTTTAATGATCTGAAAAGACAGATAGGAGTTATTACTTATAAAACATTGAGTTCACAACTTAAAGAATTGGAAACAGATGGTGTTGTGAAACGAAAAGAGTATCCTGAAGTTCCCCCTAAAGTCGAGTACAGTCTCACAGATAAAGCGGAAACATTATTACCCGTTTTGGAAGAGTTATGTGAATGGGGAGTAAAAATTCAAAATAATTAAACTAATTTTATGTTGATTTCTAGCAAAAGGTATATTAATATATTAATCACTAGGAACACCATATTAGAAAAGGTGTATGCTATGAATGAAATAAATACAGTATTAGTAAGCGGATATGCAAAAGCCCCGCAAGGGACTTCGATGTATGAAGTTTATAAGCACGCTGGTCTCGTTCTTGAAATCAACATTGACACTCACATCATTGAAAACATAGAATTCACTTTCGTAGCTGAGTTGTCAAATGATTTTATCAAACGCATTGCGATTGGATACGATCTGTCGCAGGGGATCAAGCCGCTGCTTGAACGTATTCGAAAACATCTTATTACTCCTTCTCAACAAGCAGTTATTGTTGCCTTACAAACTGCAGTACAGAGGTACACGGATTACACTGAAAATTAAATATTACTGGTTTAATTGCTGTAAGAAGACAACCTCTTTTTATGAAACCAATCAAACCTAGTATTCGGTAAGAACACTTTGAACAGTTGTTCATTGTGCATTTACCGATTACTAGGTTTATTTTATTTTCTGGAGGTAAAAACAATGGCAAAAATCGTTGATGTTAATCAGGCCATTTCCATGATTCAAAGCGGCCAAACTTTGATGGTTGGAGGATTCGGATTAACTGGCTCACCTTTGACCTTGATCGACGCATTAGAGCAATCCAATGTAACTGGACTCACCATAATTAGCAATAATTTAGGAGAGCCCAACAAGGGTTTGGGCAAACTGGCTAAAAAAAACAAGGTTAAAAAAGCAATTGGTTCCTTCTTTACCTCTAATATTGACGTAGTCAAAGCGAATAAGGCGGGCGAAATCGAAATCGAACTGCTCCCTCAGGGAACCCTTGCTGAGGCCATCCGGGCCGGGGGAGCCGGAATTGGTGCGTTCTATGTGTTAGCTGGGGTGGGAACACAGTTAAGCCAGAATAAAGAAACTAGACTTATTAAAGAAAAACATTACTTGTATCAAGAATCACTAAAGGCTGACGTTGCTCTAATAAAGGCCCATAAAGCAGACAAATTGGGCAATTTGATTTATAGGAAATCTGCAGGAAATTTCAACTCGATCATGGCTACGGCAGCCAGTACAGTCATAGTTGAAGTTGATGAAATTGTAGAAGTTGGACAATTGTCACCGAAAGAAATTATTACACCACACTTGTATGTGGATTACTTGGTATCGAGTGTAAAGGAGGTAGGATGATGAACGGGAAAGAGCTAATAGCCAAAACGATTGCAAAAGAACTTAAGCAAGGAGAAGTTGTTAATTTGGGAATAGGTATTCCGACGCTGGTTTGTAATTACTTATCAGAAGATTCCGGTATTTTCTTTCACTCGGAAAACGGCATTTTAGGAGTAGGTGAGGTTGCCAAATCGGATGAAGTCGATAAAGACCTTGTCAATGCTGGTAAAATACCGGTCACAGTGAATTTAGGTGCCTCGTTTTTTGATAGCGCTGCATCGTTTGCAATGATTCGCGGTGGACATGTGGATGTTGCTGTCATTGGAGCACTGGAAGTAGATGAGCAGGGAAGGGTAGCGAACTGGTTAATTCCGGGACAAAACGTTTTGGGAGTAGGGGGAGCGATGGACCTTATTGAAGGCGTCCGAAGAATAATTGTGGCTATTACCCATACCACCAAGGACGGGTCTTCAAAAATCGTGAAGCTGTTAGGTTACCCGAAATCATCTGAGCGTTCTGTTGATATGGTTGTTACTGAATTGGCAGTATTTAAAGTTGTTAACCACGAACTGATTTTATCGGAAATTGCACCTGGTGTGACATTAGATGAAATCAAGGAAAAAACGGAGGCAACATTTACCGTAGATGAACAACTTTTAAAGCAAGTAACTAACTAGTTTTGGATGCTCTTTCAACAGTGTTCAATAAATGATTACATGGAGGAAATACCATGGTAGTAATTGTAAATGCATTACGTACTCCTATCGGGAAATTTGGGGGATCGCTAGCTAACATCCCTCCTGAAGATTTGGTATCAATTACAATCCAAAACTGTTTGTCTCATAGCAGTTATGACGGGAACATTGTGGATGAAGTGATAATCGGTCAAACCAAACAAAGTGCACACACTCCGAATATCGCGCGGGTAGCTTCCCTCAAGGCAGATCTACCAATCTCTACCTCTGCCTATACTGTTCACCGCCAGTGCGGATCAGGAATGCAAGCTGTGCATAATGCTTATATGTCAATTGCATTGGGACAGTCAGAGGTTGTAATGGCGGGAGGCGTAGAAAGCATGTCGCAAGCTCCCTATTATTTTGTAGGCAACCGATTTGGCATAAAACCAGGCAATATGGTTCTTTTTGATTCGAATACGGAAAGTCAACCAAAATCCCAGCCTGAGGAATTATTTGGAACATTCACAATGGGAGAAACGGCAGAATTTTTGGCGGAAAAGTATAATATCTCCCGGAGTGAGCAGGATGAATTTGCAGTATGGAGCCAAATTAAAGCCAAAAACGCAATAGCTTCTGGACGTTTTGATAATGAGATCGTCCCTATTAGTGTCAAGGAAAGTAAATACAATGTACGTTTATTTGCGGTAGATGAACACCCGAGAGAAACTACATTGCAAGCGCTATCGAAGCAAAACCCCGTTTTTAAGTCGGGAGGTACGGTGACTGCCGGTAACTCTTCCGGAAGAAATGATGGAGCGGCAGTGATGCTTCTTATGAAGGAAGAAAAGGCTCTTGCATTGGGTCTTACTCCAATGGCCAAAATTATATCCTTTGGTTCTTCCGGCGTGAATCCCAAGGAAATGGGGATTGGACCTGTTTCAGCTACGGCAAAGGCATTGCAATCGGCTGGCTTACGATTACAGGATATGGGTCTGATCGAACTTAATGAGGCATTTGCAGCTCAAGCTATTGCCGTAATGAGGGAGTGGCAAAGTAATGGGGAAAACGTGAATGTGAACGGTGGTGCAATTGCCTTAGGTCATCCGTTGGGATGCTCGGGTGCAAGAATCCTAGTAACTTTAGCCCATGAACTGCAAAAGCGGGATGCTCGCTATGGCCTTGCCACTTTGTGTATTGCTGGAGGGCAAGGGGTTTCAACCATTATCGAAAAGTGGAAAACTTAACTAACTGGGGTGAGAAAAATGAGTGAGTTGGTAACGATGACAGTGGATGAGAACGGAGTGGCATTGGTCACCTTAAACCGGTCAGAAAAGCGAAACGCCATTAATGCTAGCATGATCAATGACATGATTGAGCTGATGTCTAGAATAAACCATGAGAAAAATATTGGCTGTGTGGTTATCACTGGCGGCCCGGTTTTTTCAGCCGGAAGAGACCTCAAGGAGATTCAAGGCGCCAAAGAAAGCTCCTTGTCTCTTAATAGGCAGGAATATAGAATATTGAAAAAACTGTACCAGTCGTTTGAAGAATGCCAAGTACCCATCATAGTGGCAATCAAAGGATATGCTTTGGGCTTGGGAGCGGGACTGGTCACGTGGTGTGATATGGCGATCATGGGAGAAACGGCGAAATATGGATTTCCCGAAGCCGAGTTGGGAGTTCTTCCCGGGGTTAGTTCCTTAGGTGTAAAAAAATGGGTACCGAAAAAAGTAAGCTACGAGTTGCTTATTTTAGGAAAAATTTTAAATGCGAACGAAGCGCAACATTATGCACTTGTTAATCGTGTAGTTCGTGATGATGAAGTTCTCCCCGCTGCATTGAGTATAGCTAAAAGTCTAACGCAACATGGGTCGGATAAATCAAGACTGATGAAACAATATCATCAAAACCTGTTTTCAGAAAGAACCACTCTTGAAATGGAATATTCACTTGAAATGATGGCTTTATCCGGCGAGTTATCCAAAAAAATTTAACCTTTCAAAATAGGAGGGTCTCGTTCAATGACAAATAAATTTGAATTTTTATTAATGAAAACTGAGGATCAGATCACCACGATTACATTAAACAGACCGGATAAATTAAATGCGCTGAATACTGGAATGATGTTAGAGCTCAGAGAAGCCTTCACTTTTGCGAAGGAAGACCACGAAACAAAAGTTGTTATTTTGAATGCTGCAGGAAAATCATTTTGTTCAGGAGCAGATATTTCGGAGTTTAAATCAGATTCTAACGGTAGCGATGCCATTCGCGAAAGAGGAGCTCTTTCGATGGAAGTATATTCGATGTTGCACAAAATCGGTAAGCCTGTGATTTCATCTGTTCAGGGATATGTTTTAGCTGGTGGCTGCGGGCTTGCGATGACGGGAGATCTTGTAATTGCTGCAGACGATGCGGTCTTTTCCTATCCGGAAATCCAGAGGGGGTTTGTCGCAGCACTGGTTATGACCAATTTGACCCGCTTGGTCGGAAGACGAAATGCTTTTGATTTGCTTATCACTGGAAGGCGTGTTCATGCAGATGAAGCCTTAAAAATGGGCCTTGTTAATCTAGTAGTTCCAAGAGAACAGTTGGATGAATCAACGATCGCGATGGCTAAAAAAATTGCAGGGCACAGCTTGGGAGCTTTGCAAATGACAAAAAATTTGTTCTATCGGGTAACTGAAATGAATGCACACGATGCCATGGAAACATCGAGAGATACAAATGCCATGATGAGATCAACAGGCGATTTTACCAAAGGAGTCAACGATTTCATTTCCAAAAAAGAAGCTTAATAGGGGGTGAAGCACTATGAAACCGCTTCAAGGTATCCGCGTGTTGGATTTTTCTCGATATATTGCTGGCCCCATGTGCACAATGTATCTTGCGGAATGGGGAGCAGAAGTCTTGAAGGTAGAAGATCCCGGTGTTGGAGATGATTCCAGAACATGGGCACCTATCAAGGACAATGTAAGTGGATATTTTTCGGCCTTTAACCGCAGTAAGAAAAGTATCACTCTAGATCTAAAAAAAGAAGAAGCCCGCCCCATTATTCATGCTCTCTTAGAACAAAGTGAAGTTGTAGTTTGTAACTTCTCTCCAGGCGTAACTAAGAGGCTGGGAATTGATTATGAAACACTAAGTGAAATTAAACCTGATGTAATTTATTGCGATATATCCGGATTTGGCCAAGAAGGCCCTTATCGTAAACAAAAGGGATTTGACACCATATTCCAAGCCATGGGAGGAATGATGGCCCTTACCGGAACTGGAAACGGGGAACCAGTTAAAGCGGGTGTACCGATCGGGGACTATTCAGGGGCGTTTTTTGCTACCATGTCCATTTTAGCCAGTCTTTTTCAGCGAGAACGAACTGGGCGGGGAGAATACATTGATCTTGCGTTGTATGACTGTGTTGTAAACCTTCTTCCATTAGCAATGGCGTTTTATAACTTTACGGGAAAAATGCCTGAGCCGAAGGGGACAGAGCACCCAGGGCGGGTTCCATCCTCGGCTTACCGAACAAAGGATGGCAAGTATGTGCAGATTTCAGTTACCGATGCGCAATGGTTCAAGTTTTGTAATGCGATGGGGATTGATAACGAAATGGCTAATGATGATAGATTCAGTACAAACGCTCAAAGATTGCGGAACAGGCAGGAAGCTATGAGGCTCATTCAAAGTGCAATTGCTCTCTATGAACAAAAGGCCATTGTAGAGCGATGTGCTGAAGCGGGAATACCATGTGGGCCGGTAAATCGTTTGGAGGACATTGTTCAGGACACCCAATTAAAGTATAGAGGTATGTTTCGTACGATTGAACACGAGTTATTGGGAGAGCTTCATTATCTTAATTTTCCGGCTAAATTTAAATCTGGCGGATATCAAGTAGTCAGTCGTCCTCCACAATTGGGTGAGCATACAGAAGTTGTTTTTCGCGAGGTTTTACAGTATTCAGAAGAACAAATTGCCTTATTAAAGGAAAATTCAACGATATAGGGGTTGAATCCAATGGAATTTGAAACAATTTTACTGCAAAGAGAAGGGGCAATTGCCTATGTGATTTTAAATCGGGTGGAGCAGCGAAACGCGCTCAATTCAAAAATGTTACAAGAATTGAGTGAAGTATGCATCGCCCTAGACAGGGATGAAGAAGTACGCGTGATTGTTATACGTTCCGCTTGTCCAGGAGTTTTTTCCGCCAGTGCGGATGTGAAAGAACGTGAAGGGATGACGACGACGGAACAGGTGCGTAGACGTAGATTGCTAGCGCGTAGTACCTACGAAAGTCTACAACGTATAGAGAAGCCTATGATTTGTGCCGTCAACGGCAAAAATTACGGGGGCGGATGTGAAATAGCGACAGCGTGCGATTTTATCATCTCCTCTGAAAATGCCTCTTTTCGTTATCCCGAAGTGATATATGGAACCCTTGGTGCTACGCAAAGAATACCAAGATCGGTGGGGAAAAGCCGTGCGAAGTATTATTTGCTTACAGGAAAAACCATCAGTGCAGAGGAGGCTTATCGTATAGGGTTAACCGCAGTGCTAGTTCCTGAACAGGAATTTGAAGAAACTGTTCGAACTACGGCAGAAACTATTGCGAGTTATCCACCGCTTGCAATCAGACTGACCAAAAAATCTATTGATGTGGGAATGGAAGTGGATATGATTTCAGCAACTGATTTTGAAATTCAGGCGATTGAAACGATCATTTCCAATCAGGAATGGAAAAAGGGAGTACAGGAATGGAAACAAAATATGAATAAATCTATATCGCAAACTGGTTACAAGGAGAGTCAATAGACATGATTCTTCCCAAAATGGTTCATCTATGTGAATGCTGGGGACGTGACGGGCTCCAGAACCATCCGGAATTCATCCCTACAGAACAAAAAGTACGGATGTTATCCTTACTGGACGAAGCAGGTTTTGGAAAGCTTGAAGCCACCTCCTTCAGTCATCCGAAATATGTTCCTCAGTTTCGGGATTCCGAAGAAGTATTGAGGGCACTTGTTCGTAAAGACGGCCTTATCTATAAGGCGACATGCGTGAATAAAAAAGCTCTGGAGAGAGCGATTCAAGCCAAACTAGCGGGTTATGGCCCAGAACAAGTCAGCTTTGTTATAGCTGCTAGTGAAGAGTACAACCGGATCAATGTTCGGATGGAACAGGCACAACTGCTGGAACAGTTAAACGAAATGGTAGGCATGGCCAAGGAGCAAAAGCTTGATGTTCTAGTGAGCGTTTCCACTGCATTTGGTTGCCCCGTCAAAGGGGAAGTGAAGACAGATGAAGTACTCAAAATGGTCGAGCATTTCGCTGATCGAGGTGTAAAACTCATAACCATCGGGGATACGACAGGCATGGCAAATCCCGCTACGTCCCATTCCTTGTTTGAAAGATTGTTACTGGAGTTTCCTGACATCACCTTTGTTGCCCATTTTCATGATACAAGAGGATGGGGAATAGCGAATACAGTAGCAGCACTGCATGCAGGGATTACCCACTTCGATGTAAGTTTGGGAGGGATAGGGGGTCCGCCTGCGAATCGTGTGAAATCCGGTGGAGGATTTAGCGGTAACGTTTGTACCGAAGACTTCGTGTTTTTGCTTGAAGATATGGGGATTGATACAGGGATAGATTTAGGAACGCTGATTGAGGCAGGACAATTATCCGAGCAGATCTTAGGTCAACAACGGTCACAAATATTACGATCTGTGTAAATGGTAGAGGAGGAGAACGGTTATGGTTAAAGGAGCTTTGGATGGTATTAAGGTGGTTGATTTAAGCAGGCAGTTGGCAGGTCCTTTTTGTACAATGACAATGGGTGATTTAGGCGCAGACGTTATTAAAATTGAAATGCCGGGCCGGGGCGACGACTCCAGATACTGGGGCCCCTTCTGGAATGGTGAGAGTACGTATTACATGAGCGTTAATCGTAATAAAAAAAGTGTGGAGCTGGATGTCAAGTCTGATGAGGGCAGGGAAATGTTTTTGAAGCTGGTAAAGGAGAGCGATGTTCTCATACAAAACTTCCGCACGGGCAAAATGGAAAAAATGGGTTTGGGCTATGAAGATTTAAAAAAAGTGAACCCGAGTCTCATATATTGTTCCATTTCAGGATATGGAGCTACTGGAGCGTTGAACAATCGTGTTGGTCTGGACATTGCGTTACAAGCATTTTCAGGATTGATGGAAATTACCGGATATCCAGATAGTCCTCCAGTGAGGGTTGGTATATCCATCGCGGATTTAGCTACTGGTATGTTCGCTCTAACGGGAATTTTGGCTGCTCTCAACCATAGAAATAAGACGGGTGAAGGACAGAAAGTAGATGTTTCCTTAATGGAATCTTTGGCGTCCTGGATGAATTACCACGCGGTCGGTTATTTTGCTACAGGCAAATTACCTGAGAAAGAGGGTAGCGGGTTATCCAGAATGGTACCCTATCAAGCTTATAAGACCAAAGATGGCTATTTGGTTATTGGAATTGGCAATGATGAAACATGGTCCAGATTTTGTAAGCAAATAAACAATGATGAGTTGAACGACGAAGCGTATAGAAAAAACCAAGGGCGTGTTGAAAACGCACTTACTTTAAATTCACTGATTGAAAGTATTTTGATGACACGAAATACGCTAGATTGGGTCGATGAACTATCAGATGCTGGGGTCCCCTGCTCACCTGCGGGAAATATTGATTATTCATTGAATCATCCTCAAATGCAAGAAAGGGAAATGGTAGTTCATGTACCTCACCCGAAAGTCCCAGATCTTAAAGTAATGGGTATCCCAATGAAATTCTCCAAGACCCCGGGTACAATTCGAAGTCATCCTCCGATACTAGGAGAACACAACGAAGAGATATTGCGGATGTTAAAAATTAATGGAGGGGTTTGAATTTTTTAAATAAATAATTCTAAAAAGGAGATCGTGTATGTTTCGTACAAGAATTACAGAGATGTTTGGTATCAAAGTCCCCTTGATTCAGGCCGGTATGCATAGGTTGGGCAGAACCAGCTTGGCGGCAGCGGTAGCCAATGCCGGTGGATTAGGAGTCATTACCGCTGGTTCTTTTAACACAAAAGAAGAGCTATTACACGAGATCAGAGAGACTAGGAGATTGACAAGCAACCCTATTGCATTAAATATTTCCATCGGTCGGCGTAGATCTCCGGAAATGTATTTCGACGTTGCCGTTGAAGAACGAATTCCGATCGTGTTTACATCGGGCGCAAATCCGAGCGATTATGTGGGACGTCTAAAAAATCACGGCATTATGTGGGTACATGCTGTCACATCCGTAAAACACGCACTCAAGGTCCAGGAACTGGGCGCGGACGCAGTTGTGGCAACAGGGTACGAAGCAGGGGGACACCCCGGATTGGACCAAGTATCTACATTTGTGTTAGTTCCAAGTATCGTCGACGCCGTAAGGATACCAGTCATTGCGGCGGGAGGAATTTCGGATGGTAGAGGGTTAGCAGCCGGCTTGGCTCTCGGAGCTGAGGCGGTCATGGTCGGGACAAGATTTATTTTGAGTGATGAATCACTTGCTCACGAGAATATCAAGTCATTATATCTTCAAGCAAAGGAAACCGATACTGTCATTATTGAGACTTCTATCAGGAAAAACCATCGGGTAATCCACACCACAAATGCGGACAAGGTAATTGAGATGGAAATAAATGGTGCAGGGATTGATGAATTGCTTACAGTCGTAGGTGGTGAAGCTTATATCAAGATGATGGAGCAAGGAGATATTTCTGCGGGTGTCACGTCCTGCGGGCAAGGAGTCGGACTGGTGAAAACTATCAAGCCAGCTGGTGAGATCGTCCACGAATTTGTAACCGTCAGCTCATTCGCAATAAAAAGATTAACAGAAGCGCTTGGTTCAGGGTTGAAAGCGAAATGATCAGAAACCAAAACTTCCAAGAAAGTCTTTTCCTAAAGACCAAAAGGACGATGGAGGAGGTACCGTTTTGGAAACTTATCGGATGCGAAGTAGAAACTATTGATTCCGAAGTATCCAGAATTGTACTAAACATAAACGAAAACATTCATCTAAATGCCAGTTCCTTGGTTCATGGCGGAGTTTACGCAAGTTTACTAGATAATGTCATGGGCCTATCTGCTAAGGCCATCAGTCAAACTAGGGTGGTTACAACAAACCTAAATATCCATTTTTTGTCAAATACCGATAAGGGAAAGATCATTGCGACAGGAAAAGTTATTTATCAAAGCAAGAGTGCTTTTGCCACACAAGGGGAAGTTAGAGACCAGGCTGGAAATCTATTAGCTCATGCCACAGCAAATTTTCTGGCTCTAAAATAAGTAAAATAATATCTTAGGAGGAATTGTCCATGAATCAAACAAATTATTCTCACGTAGAAATCGATAAATTGAGGGAATTAGATAGAAAACACTATTTTCATCCAACTACACCACTTAAACAACATTATCAGAATGGTCCGGCCAATATTTTTGTAGAAGGAAAGGGGATTTACGTAACTGATATTCATGGAAATAAATTTATTGATGGAGTATCTACTTTATGGAATGTCAACATTGGTCATGGGAGAGAAGAAATTGCTGAAGCAGCGAAGGAACAGATGATGAAATTGGCTTACACTTCGTCTTTCCATGGCAATACCCATCTACCTGCGACTCTGTTATCTCAAAAACTTGCAGAATTAGCCCCTGGGGACTTAAATGTTAGTTTTTTTACTTCTGGTGGTTCAGAGTCAAACGATACAGCATTTAAACTGGTCCGTAATTATTGGAAATTGAAGGGACAGCCACAACGTACCAAAATTATTTCCCTTGATCGTGCATATCACGGAGTAACGATGGGAGCGACCAGCGCGACAGGCATAAAGAGTTTTCAAGATTTTACAACAGCGCTAGCGCCCGATTTCTTTCAAGCGAAGCCGTTTCTTCTCAACTGTGAATTAGGGGATAAAACGGACCCCAATTATGAGGGGTGTATCCGGGATATTATTGAAAAACAAGGGCCTGAAACGATAGCAGCGGTGATTATGGAACCAGTACAAGGAACTGGCGGCGTAAACATTCCTCCAGATGGGTATTTACAGGCAGTTCGCAGTCTGTGTGATGAATTTGGAATTTTTATGATTGCTGATGAAATCATTACTGGTTTTGGTCGCACAGGAAAAATGTTCGGTGTGAACAACTGGGACGTTGTACCTGATCTTATGACAATCGCTAAAGGAATTACCAGCGGTTATGTACAATTAGGGGCTGTTCTATTAAAAGAAAAACTAAGAGATGAATTGGCTGAAATGACAGAGGACGTATATTTTCATGGTTTTACGTATAGTGGTCATCCAACGGCATGTGCCGTGGCAATGAAAAACCTTGAAATTCTTGAGCAGGAAAAATTGGTGGAGAATTCATTGAAAATGGGAGAAGAACTTCAAAAAGGTTTGAACTACCTGGAAGAAAAGCATTCCATTGTCGCGAAAGGCAGAACATTGGGGTTGTTGGCTGGGTTTGAACTATTCAAGGATCCGGCAAGTGGAGAACTGTTCGATCCGTCCGAGAGAGTTGCTCAAAGGGTAGTTATAGAATGTATGAAGAGAAAATTAATTGTGCGCCCACTTGCCTTTAGCGGGATGAGTGTTGTTGCCATTGCTCCTCCACTGATTACAACCAAAGAGGAAGTAGGGAAAATTATCGATATTATTTCTGATTCTGTTGCAACGGTCGAACAGGAGGTAAAGTAACGTTTTACAGAGAGTATCCAATGGTACTACAGTAAAAAATTCAAAACCATTCGGAGGTATAGTATGTCTCTTATTACAAAGATCGAGAACTATAAATTGTACATCAATGGCGAATGGATCGAGCCCATTTCAGGAGAATATTTTGACGTTGTAAATCCGGCTAGTGGCGAAGTTGTCAGCAAAGCTGCAGCAGGGGATGAAAGAGATACAAAAAAAGCAATCGAAGCCAGTTATCATGCATTTCCAGAATGGTCAACAAAGCCTGCTGCAGAGAGAGCTCGGATTCTTAGACGCTTATCCCAGCTGCTTCTCGAAAATGAGGCAGATATCGCTCGCACCATTAGTTTGGAAGTGGGTAAACCAATTCAACAGGCGATCATCGAAGTGAAAGGCTCTGCAGAATATACTCTTTGGAACGCTGAAGAAGCACGGAGGATTTACGGTGAAACTATCCCTGCGCCTATTAGAAATAAAAGATTAAAAGTTATTCGTCAACCAGTGGGGCCGGTGGCGGCTATTACCCCTTGGAACTTTCCCTTGTCAATGGTGATCAGGAAAATCGCCCCGGCGCTGGCAGCAGGATGCACAGTTGTACTGAAACCAGCTGAATTGACACCGGGAAGCGCTGTTCAGGTTTGCCAGCTCGCGAAACAAGCTGGCGTTCCAGCCGGTGTTCTCAATCTGGTCACGGGGAATCCTGTAAAGATCGGAGAAACACTTCTGAGCGATAAACGTATTCGGAAAATTACTTTTACTGGCTCTACACCTGTAGGAAAACAATTATTAAAACAAGCCGCTGATCAAGTAAAGAGGGTTTCAATGGAATTGGGTGGTCATGCTCCACTTATTGTGTTTGAAGATGCGGATTTGGAACAGGCAGTAGCAAGCGCCACTCAAGTGAAATTTTATAATTCTGGTCAAACATGTATATGCCCTAATCGAATTTATGTACAAAGCTCAATTAAGGAAAGCTTTCTTGTCCTCTTTAAGGAAAGAGTCGGAGCATTAAAAGTTGGAAACGGATTGGATGGGAATGTGGATGTTGGTCCTCTCACTAGTAAAAATGCATTGGAGAAAGTAAAAAGCCATGTAGAGGATGCTCTCGGTAAAGGTGCTACCTTGATTATTGGAGGGAAAGAGCCAGTTGTTGAAGGATACAAAGAAGGATATTTCTATTCCCCGACGATATTGTGTGACATCAATGAAAGCATGCTTATTTCAAATGAGGAGACATTTGGACCAGTCGCTTCAATTACTACATTTGATTCCGAAGATGAAGTGGTAGAAAAAGCTAATAACACAGATTACGGACTTGCCGCTTATATCTTTACAAAAGATCTCTCCCGGTCGGTGCGGGTATCGGAGGCTTTAGAGTATGGAATGGTCGGAATTAATGATATTGGTCTGGCTGTAGTGGAAGGGCCATTCGGCGGCGTAAAGGAGAGTGGTATGGGCCGAGAAGGAGGTCCAAACGGTTTAAATGATTTCTTAGAGTCAAAATTAATCTCTACTTTAATCTGATTTGGTAAAAATTCATGACGTATTTCCATTTTCCAGAATCGATCTATTCCTGTTTATACAGGATAGGTCGACTCTGGTGAATTTCAATCCCTTAAAATTGGAGCGAATTTTTCGTATTGTCCCAAAAAATGAAAGCGCATTCAAAATAAAGATTTTCACCTTAATAAAGTAGCGACGGGCTACCTATGGATGAATTACCTTCATGAGGTGATGTAGATATGAATGCAACCCCAGAACTTAATGATCAAATGGCAAAACTAATCGAATTAGTGGATTTAGAATTCATCTAAAATAATGTTGTTAATATTCCGAAAAATTAATTGAATTTTTATTCTATAAATGCTAATATGTATACAAAATTCACTCTAAAATTTAACATTACTTGGTTTTCTTGCTGTAAGAAGACAACCTCTTCTTATGTAAACAATAAAACCTAGTATTCGGCTTAAAGGTTATGAACGCATGTTCGTAATTTATTTGCCGATTACTAGGTTTTTTTCTTTGAACGATAAAGAAACAAGTAACTCTCACAACTCGATAACTTCTTGTAGGGACTAACATGACAACCATCTGTGAGCATAAAAATAAATCGGTTTTTCGAAGGGGGAGATCCTATAACAAAAAAACGTTTTTTAGAAATAGTATACGATATTAGGGAGGGTTAAAAATGAGGTTTAGAAAACTTGGGATCTTTATGATTGCATTAACTCTTGTCTCGGCTTTAATCGGTTGTAGTGACAAAGCGACTAACACGAATAATAGTGATGAAACTAATAAAGTGAGCGGAGGAGTATTGAGAGTTGCAGAACCAACATCACCTCCCACACTTGATCCACATATTTCAACTTCAACCTTGGTAACCTGGTTGGCAAGAAATAATTTTGAGACACTTGTCACTTTAAATTCTAAAGGTGAACCGAAGCCCTTTTTAGCAGACTCAATAGAACAAAGTGAAGATCGTAAGGAATATACGTTTCATTTAAGGAAAGGGGTTACTTTCCACAACAATAAAGAAATGAAAGCTGAGGATGTAGTTGCCTCTATGAATCGGTGGAAGGAATTATCTCCGACGGCAAAAACCATCCTGGGAAAAGGGGACTTTGAAGTTAAAGATGAATATACGGTTACTTTGAAGTTAAATGAGCCTTCTTCATTAGTTTTGTTTGTATTGTCAGGAATAACCCAAGCTCCTTATATCATGCCCAAGAAAGTAATTGATGCTGCTGATCCCACATCAGGAGTAAAAGAATTTATCGGAACTGGTCCGTTCAAGTTTGTTGAGTGGAAACAAGACCAATATATCCATTTTACTAAATACAAAGACTATAAATCGGTGGATTTACCTGCTGACGGATTGACTGGGAAGAAAGAGGCCCTTTTAAATGATATCTATTTTGATATTGTAAAGGATCCTTCTACACGAGTAGCAGGACTTCAATCAGGCCAATATGACCTCATCAGAAATCCACCAAATGAATTATTTGAGAGATTCAAAAACGATCCGGATATGCAGGTATATCCTTTTGAATTTGGTCCATTAGCTCTAATTTTTAACAATTATCAAGGCCCCTTAGCTGACATAAAAATGAGGCAAGCTGTCAATTCCGCATTGGCTATTGATGATGTTTTATTCTCTACCTTCAGCAATAGAGCTCTATATAAATTGCAATCTTCTTATATGCCTAAAGGTATTTGGTACAGTGATAAAGGAGTAGAGCATTTTAACAAGAAAGATCCACAAAAAGTCAAACGTCTTTTGAAAGAAGCCGGGTATAACGGTGAACAGATTATACTAATGACGACACGCGACTATAGTAATTATTATAATGCCTCCTTAGTGGTGCAACAGCAGCTGAAGGAGGTCGGGTTGAATGTTAAACTGGAGATTTATGACTGGCCAACCTTCACCGAAAAAGAAAAGGATCCAAAAAATTGGCATATGAAAGTTCTATCAAATCCATCGGTCATGACACCTTTAGAACATTTTTATTATGAAGAAGGGTACTTTGATGCGAAAAATGAAAAGATCCAATCCATGTTAAAAGCGATAAGAACAGCCCCAACAGAAAAAGAAGCAATGAAACTATGGGGTGATTTACAAGCGTATTCTTGGGAATTTCTCCCTGTTGTGAATTTAGGATACTATAACCTTTATTCAGCTTCGACAAAGAAAGTAAAAGGGTTCACGAATTTTATGGGAGCAATTTATTGGAATACATCAGTTGAGAAATAGTGGTAAATTCTTCACCAGTAACGTAATGGTTATTGGTGAAGTATCCTTTCTTAGTAACTTTTCACAAAGGGAGGCCATAATTTGAAAGAATATGTTTTCCGACGGGTGCTATCTCTTCTTCCCATCCTATTTATCGTATCGGTAATAGTTTTTTTGATCATACATCTGACCCCAGGTGGACCTGCTTCTGCAATGTTAGGGGAAAATGCTACATCACAGCAAATTGAGGAATTAAATGAGAAGCTCGGTTTAAACCTCCCATTGTATATTCAATATCTTAACTGGATGACAGATATGTTTGAGGGTGATTTAGGTCAATCGTTTTTTATGAATGAACCAGTAACAAACGTCATTTACAAGCATCTTGGACCTACTGCTTCCCTTTCCATTCTAGCTGAGATACTAGCGATTGTTGTTGGAATTCCCTTAGGTATAGTTGCTGCAAATCGCAGGGGTACCCTCACGGATCAGTCAATGATGGGACTTTCATTATTAGGTATTTCTTTACCCAGCTTCTTGTTAGCCTTATTTCTAGTGTTATTGTTTTCTGTACAATTGAAATGGTTTCCTGTTGCTGGATATCAACCTTTAAGTAGTGGTTTGTGGGAACATCTAAAATTTTTAATTTTGCCCGCGATTTCATTAGGAAGTATCCAAGCTTCATTAATTGCTCGTATGACGCGTTCATCCATGTTAGAGGTTGTAAACGCCAATTTTGTTAAAACTGCACGTTCAAAAGGTGTTAAGGAAAGAGATGTTATCTACAAACATATATTACGGAACGCTTTTCTTCCAATATTAACGGTTATAGGCCAAACATTCGGAATTTTAATTACAGGAGCAGCGGTAACAGAAACGATCTTCAATATTCCTGGGATTGGCCAACTTATCGTTAATTCAATAGAACGACGTGATTTTTTAGTCATCCAAGGTGTGGTACTTTTTGTCACATTCGTTTATGTATTCATTAACTTAGTAATCGATCTATTCTATGGAGTAATTGACCCAAGAGTCCGTTTAAATAATAAATAAAGGGGGAGACGAAACATATGGAAGTCGTTGAACAACACGTACAACGAATGACAATTCAAAAAAAGCTAAAAAAAGAACAAAGAACTTTGTTGTTTCATCGAATACGTTCTAATAAATTAGTCGTCACAGGATTTACTATCTTCATTTTAATAACTCTTCTTGCTATTGCTGGTCCCTTTTTGGTTTCTTATGATCCTTATGAAATGGACGCCAAAAGCAGACTTATAGCCCCAAATACTGACCACTTATTAGGAACTGACAACATTGGTCGTGACCTGCTAAGCAGAATTGTTTACGGAGCTCAAATATCTATATCCGTTGGGTTTTCTGTAACCATCATTGCGACAATTCTAGGCGTTATTATCGGGCTGTATGCCAGTTATTATCGGGTATTGGATAACTTTCTAATGAGGATTTGCGATGGATTAATGGCTTTTCCGCCCATATTGTTAGCAATTTCTCTTATGGCTGCACTCGGTCCTTCTGTTTTGAACGTTATTATCTCGTTAAGTATAGTTTATACTCCAAACATTGCTCGAATTGTTCGATCAACTGCTTTGGTAATCAGGGAAGAAACATATATTGAAGCGATGAAGGTACTTGGAGCATCATCTTTTCGGATCATCTGGCAACATATTGCCCCGAATACGTTGTCTCCAGTAATCGTCCAAGCAACGTTTACATTTGCCACTGCTATTATTGTTGAAGCCGCTCTAAGTTTCTTAGGAGCAGGTGTTCCAGCACCACATCCAAGTTGGGGAAATATTTTATATGATGGAAAATTAGTTATTTTTTCTTCTTGGTGGATGGTGGTTTTTCCAGGTTTGTGTATTGTCTCTGTAGTTTTAGGTTTAAATTTGCTAGGTGACGGATTTAGAGATTTAGTTGATCCCCATACAAAATCAACTAAAAAATAATCATGATTGACTAAAATATGAGGGGGATTCGTTTGATGGTTTATCAACCTCTTTTACATGTGAAAGGTTTAAAAACACATTTTAATACAGAACGAGGGAGGGTCACTGCTGTAGATGATGTCTCATTTATTCTGGAAGAAGGGGAAATTTTAGGGGTGGTAGGGGAATCAGGTTGCGGAAAAAGCGTTACATCCCAATCAATCCTCAGGCTATTTGATGAAAAATATACAGTGGAATACGAAGGAGAAATTAACTTTAAAGAAGCCAACTTATTAAATTTGTCTTTGTCTGGAATGCAAAAAATTAGAGGCAATGATATTTCCATGATATTTCAGGATCCTCTAAGCTCGCTAAATCCCGTTTACACCATTGGCTATCAAATTGTGGAATCAATTATGCTCCATCAAAAAATATCAAAAAAAGAAGCGTATGACAAAGTCATTGAGTTGCTGAAATTAACAGGCATACCAGCACCTGAAAAGAGATTCAATGAATATCCTCATGAATTGTCAGGAGGTATGAGACAACGTGTAATGATTGCTATAGCACTTGCATGCCAACCAAAAATATTAATTGCTGATGAGCCGACAACTGCATTAGATGTAACCATACAAGCTCAAATTTTAGATTTAATAACAGAGTTAAATGAAGAGCTGAAAATGGGTGTTATTTTCATTACTCATGATCTTGGTGTGGTTGCTGAGATCTGTACAAGAGTTATTGTGATGTATCTGGGGCAAATCGTTGAGGAAGGAGATGTTGAGACCATATTTTCCACTCCACTCCACCCTTATACAAAAGGGTTAATGAAATCCATACCTCAGCTGGACGGTGACAGATCGCAAAAGCTCCATGTCATTAAGGGATCTGTTCCATCTCTATATTCGATTCCGAAAGGTTGTCGTTTTGCATCCAGATGTAGTTATGCCGATAATCTATGTCATGCAAAAATGCCTGAATTAACAAGAAGTTCAAACAAACAAACAGTAAGGTGTTGGCACTACGAGGATATCGCAAGAAAGGAGAGGAGCAGCTATGTTAACGTCTGATATGAAAAAAAATGATCCAATCCTTGAAGTAAAGGGTTTAAAAAAGTATTTTCCTGTTAGAAGTCCCTTAGGAAGAACAGAATGTCTGGTCAAGGCAGTTAACGATGTCTCCTTTCAATTGTATGAGGGGCAAACATTTGGATTAGTCGGCGAATCAGGATGTGGAAAAAGTACTACGGGAAGAACCATTCTTCGATTGACAGAACCTACAGAAGGGGAAGCTTATTATCAAGGAAAGGATGTATTTCAATTAAAAGGTCTAGAATTACAAAAGATTAGGAAGCAGTTGCAGATGGTGTTCCAAGATCCATATTCCTCGTTAAATCCAAGAAAAAGAATTGGAGATGCGTTAGAAGAACCGCTTAAGATTCATCATTTGGGTACAAAAAAAGAACGGATAGATCAGGTCATGGATATCCTTGATAAGGTTGGACTAAGTATAGAACATTTTTATAAGTATCCGCACGAATTCTCAGGCGGACAAAGGCAGCGCATAGGTTTAGCGAAAGCGCTTGTCGTTAATCCGAAGGTGATTATTTGCGACGAACCCGTATCTGCCCTTGATGTCTCAATTCAATCACAAATCATTAATTTATTACAGCATTTACAAGATGAATTGAAACTAAGTTATTTATTTATTGCTCATGATATAAGCGTCGTACGCCATATTTGTAATAGAATTGGAGTCATGTATCTGGGACACATAGTAGAAGAGGCACCTACCGATCGTTTGTTCTCAGAACCTCTACATCCGTATACCAAAGCTTTATTGTCTGCAGTTCCTATTCCGCAGCCAAACATAAAAAGGGAAAGAATTATACTCAGAGGAGAAATTCCTTCACCGTTAAATCCACCCTCCGGTTGTGTTTTTCATACAAGATGTCCAATGGCAATTGATATTTGTAAAAAGGAAGTTCCGATAAAAAAAGAAGTGGATTCCAATCATTTTGTTTCTTGTCACTTATATGGAGGATGACAAATTATGAAGATTTTTGATATTCATCATCATGTCGGAGTTTTACGTATCGGTGCTGAAAGCGGTATTGAAGAAGCGGAAGCGGATGCTGACATGGATAGGATGATTGAAAACGATTATATACTCCGTTCTGAAAAAATGAAACGTCATGGGATTACTCACGCATGTCTTCTGCCAGGAAACTCTTATTCTATGATGAATGGGATTCAAGATACAAAAAGAATGAACGATTTTATAGCCAAATACCGTGATACTCATACCGATCTTTTTCCGGTCGCTATGGGATTAGTGGAATTGTCTCATGGTGAAGCCTCGCTGGAGGAAGTTGATAGAATTCACGAAGAATTGAAGCTGAATGGACTTGTGTTTCATCACAGATTCCAGGGAGGTGCAATTAACACGGCACTGATGTGGCCAATATTAGAACGTATTCAAAAACATAACTTAAAAGTATTTATTCATGTAATTTCTGAATCGAACATGGAGGCGCCATGGCGATTAGAGATATTGGCTGATGAGTTCCCTGAAATAACTTTTGTTGCGTTAGATGCCTTCTCAGGTATAAGTCAGGGAGAATGGATGAGCTATATTGCGAAAAAACATTCTAACATTCTTTTTGATACAGGTTGTATGGTATCTGTAGGTAATGATTTAAAAAGTTTTATTAAATCACATGGAACCAAGAGGGTTCTTTTTGGATCAACATGTTATGTCACCCCTGACAATTTCGCTTATCCTTATCCGTTGATAGAACTGAAGGAGATGGGATTAAGTCAAGAGGAGCTGGAAGATGTATTTTATTTAAACGCAGCAAAATATTTTGATTTGTTGTAATCACTATCGTTGCATAAAAATGAGCCCATCCTTTGTCGAAGTATTCTGAATCACATTTCCAGCTTCGCAACCAAAAACGACAGACACCAGCAAAAGGTAGCCACTATCCATTTGGTGGTTATATACATTTATTACAACCGTGACGACGACAAACAACATCTATTTCCTTTTCTGTCGGCCTTTTGATGTTCGTTTGGACTGGTAATTCATTCTGCCGATCCATTCCTCAAAAGTTTGCCAAAGAAATACTTTGAGCCACCTACTGATTTGCAACAGACTGTGCTGACTGTTCCTTTCCAGTTTGACAAGAAGTAATAGGCAGTAGGCAATGAGAGCGAGAAAGACTTGATTTTGTACAGCATTGTCACTCGTTCCATAAAACGTCTTGATCTTTACATGCTGTTTCATCCACTTAAAAAACAGCTCAATTTGCCAACGCCAACGGTAGATGTCGCTGAGTTCATCTGCTTCCAGATCGAATCGATTCGTAATAATACGAATGCGGTTTCCTTTCGAATCAAGCGTTTCAATGAGCCGCAACACGTTATCCACCCGTTTTTGTGGAGTTCCCAGAAGGATCATGGAATCCGATAAAACAGAGCTTTCTGAGGGTATTTGGAAAGCATAGAGGTGACGAAATTCTGCGTTATCTTTCAGACGAGAAGCGAAAAAGATGCCTTGGTCTGTATACTCATCAAATTTTTCGTAATCCACGTACCCTCGATCAAAGACGTACATGGCTCCAATCTCGTCAATCAGTGATTCCATTTGCGTGCGGTCATTGGACTTGGCACAAGTAAGGGAGATCTTTTCAGGATACACATCCCCCTGGTTGGCAAAGACGAGACGAAGATGAATCTTGATTCCCGCCTTGGTTTTTCGGAAGGTTGCCCATTTGTACTTATTCAAACATAACCCAATGGTCGTAGAATCGATGATCTTGATGTCTTTTCGAAGAGAGTAAGTATGGCCGAGGCTTTTTGAATCTGCTGGACAAGGTCGACAAAAATCCCTTCAAGCAAAGCAGGTTCTACTCGATTATTTTTTCGGCTAAGCTGCGCTGGACTAATTGATGATAATCCTAGCTCCTGTTGGAATTCCTTTGATAGAACATCGTCTGCAATGGCTCGAAGTCCTTCCCGTTGCTGAAGTTGTGCATGTAAAAACAGGAGAAGGTATGCCTTGGTTGTCAGCTTTTTTACGTACTTGTCTTGATCCGTTTCGTCAATACGTTGTTGAAATTTCACAATATTGATGGGTGCAATCCATTTACCAAATGAAGAAAATAGGGTATTCTTGTCCATGGTCGATCCTTTATGTTGGATTTGGACAGGAACTACCTGACCTTACCAGTGTAAAGGATTTTTTTATGCCGTGAACACTTGAATACCGAAGATTATGAGGATTTTGAATGGTTTGGAAAGATTAATGCAACGCTAGTGTGTTGTAATAAAAACATATTTTTATAGTGAAAATAAAAGTTAATTGACTGAGGTGGGATAGGAATGTTTGCAGATATCGCTTTGTATAATGGACAAATTGTTAGTATGGATGAAAATAATAGACAGTATTCAGCAATTCTAATCAAAAACAGACGAATTGTGGGACTTGGTAACATAGAAGAGATGAAACCTTTTATCGGTGGTAAGACAAAAGTAATTGATTTACAAGGAAAAACGGTCCTCCCCGGCTTTATTGATGCCCATCAGCATATGTTTAGTCTCGGAAACAATCTAATAAATCTTCAATGTGATCAATTATCTATCGCTGATCTTGTAGAAGAGATAGAAAAGCGAGCAGCTAATTTAGAACCTCATGAGTGGATTATTGGCTGTGGATTGGACGAGTCTCGACTGGTAGAGAAGCGATTACCTCAAGCTTCAGATTTTAACCATATTCTTAATCCAATTTATATCACTCGTTACTGCTATCACACCGCGGTGGTAAACGATCGGGCACTAGCTTTGGCTGGAGTAGATGAGCAAACGGTGGAGCCTGTTGGTGGAGAAATTTTGAGAGATCATAGTGGAAAAGCATCTGGTGTGTTGAAGGAGAATGCAATGGAACTCGTGCAGAGGGTGATTCCTCCTTATACAGTAGAGCAAATTAAACAAGCAATTTCTCGTGCTGATGACTACTATATTAAGCAAGGTGTCACTTCAGTCCACGAAGCAGGAATGGGATTAATCACGGGTTCATTGAAGGAATTTCGCGCTTTCCAAGAATTAATTTTAAACAATCAACTGAAAATTCGTGTGTATGGTATGGTGATGGACACCTTCTATTCGGAACTCCTAGCCACACAGTTACTGACTGGATTTGGAACGGAACAATTTAAAATCGGAGCTGTTAAAATGTTCGCTGATGGTACCCTTTCTGGGGGTACGGCAGCCGTACGTGAAGAATATGAAGAACCGATAAAAGGTTACGGCATGCTAATGTATTCGGACGAAGAATTGGAACAAAAAGTACTTCAAGCTCATATGCAAGGCTTTCAAGTTGCCATCCACGCGATAGGGGACAGGGCCATTGAACAAGTACTGAACGCCTATGAAAAAGCGTTAGCTATATATCCTCGGGAAGATCATCGGCATCGCATAGAACATTGTAAACTGAGCCATCCTGGTATCATTGAGCGAATGAAAAAATTGGGAGTGATTCCCGTTCCGCAACCCGCAATGTATCATCAGCATGGCAATGTCTACAAACGTGTACTAAAGCCAGAAGTAATCAACGATTACTGTCCTCTTTACTCGTTCATAAATTCAGGATTAAAACCAGCTGGAAGTTCTGATTGTCCAGTTGTGTCGGGTTCCCCATTCCTGGGTATTTATGCAGCAATGACACGTAAAACGCATACAGGAGAAACAATTGTGCCTGAACAAAGCCTTTCTTTATTTGAAGCATTAAAGATGTATACTGTACATGGGGCCTATGCCTCGTTTAGCGAAAATGAAATTGGGACCCTGGAAATTGGTAAGTACGGTGATCTTATTGTTTTGCCAAGAAATTTTATGAGTTTTTGTGCTGAGGAAATCAAGGAAACAGAGGTGGAGATGACTATAGTAAATGGAGAAGTTTGCTATGAAAATGTTTCACAGACAGCATCTAACTGATAACTGAAAATTTGATATTGACTTTACATTCGAAAAATTTTAATCTAATAAAAAGCACGTAATATTAAAGGATCAATCAATAATTAAATATGTCAGGGTTTTTTTGCTGTAAGAAGAAAACCTCTTCTTATGTTAACAATTAGACCTAGTATTCAGTATGTAGGTTATGAACTCGAGTTCATAATTTGTTTGCTGATTACTAGGTCTTTTCTATTTTCACAGTGAGTTGGTGGATTGGAAGTGTTTAGTGGATAGAAATTGGTAGGGAGGTGATGAGATGTTTTTTAAAAAACGTTTTAAAAGTTTGTAGTATCCATTAAAATGTAGCAAAATAACTAATATAAACACGAGAGAGGGAAAGATATGCTGAAAAAAGTAATTTTGGCAAGCATTTTCTTTACATTAATGATCATTGCAGTTGCTTGTGGCAGCAATGAGCAAAATGGAAATACGGGGGTTAATAGTGAAGTTTCTCAACTCGTAGTAGTGGGCTATGGTGGCCAGAACTCTACGGCCAAAATGAAATCAATTTATAAACCCTTTGAAGAAAAATATAATGTGAAAATCAAAGAAGTTACTCCTACGAATTATGGGCAATTCAAGGCAATGGTTCAATCTGGAAATGTTGAGTGGGATGTTGTAGATGTAGATACGGACTTTGTCTATCGTGGAGCACGAGAAGGTTTGTTAGAGCCACTCGATTACAACGTGATAAGTAAAGACGGAATTATCCCCCAATTCGCCCATGAATACGGTATAGGAGCATATTTATACGATGTACCTATTGCCTATAGTACGAACGTATACTCAAAAGAAAATCATCCAAGAACCTGGTCTGAGTTTTGGGATACTGAAAAGTTTCCTGGTAAACGTACATTATGGAAATATCCAGTGGCACTAATGGAACAGGCTTTGCTTGCAGATGGAGTGAGGAAGGAAGAACTTTATCCGCTTGATATTAATCGTGCATTTACTAGGCTAGATAAAATTAAAAAAAACATTTCAGTTTGGTGGTCTCAAGGTGACCAACCAGTATTGATGTTAACCGGTAAGGACGCGGCTTTGGCATCAGCTTGGAATGGGCGGGTATCTCAACAGAAAAAAGATGGAGCTCCAATAGATTTGGAATATAATCAGTCAATTGTATTGGGAGATTCTTGGGTTGTTCCAAAAGGGAGCAAAAATAAAGAACTTGCAATGAAGTTTATTGCCTTTGCAACCGCTGCCGAGCAGCAGGCAAACTTTTGTAAATTAATTGATGATTCACCAACAAATACAAAGGCTTTGGATCTTTTAGATCAAAGCGATAAGGAAAGACTTGGTTTGACGGATGAAACTTTAAAAACGAAGGTAATTGTGAATTACGACTGGTGGGATCAAAATTTTGACAAGGTCAACGAAACATTTGAAAAATGGCTGATTGAGTAAAGTGAATATACGAAATACTCAGGAAAATGAAAGGGCTTTCGAATTGATTATGCGGAAGGTTAAGTAGTCGCTGTAGGCAATAATAAAAGTGGAGGCTTTAGGCTAGAGGAGGAAATTATGTCAAGTGAACAAATAGAGATTAATAAAGTACATCAAGAGGAACCTAAGCGAGAACTTGTAAAATATGAAGACGTGCAAATCGATGTGATCGTAGATGGCAAGGGGCCGTTGATCGTGATGTTGCCTTCTTTTGGTCGCGGATCCGAGGATTTTGATGAAGTCGCAGCCGGCATTGCTTCAAAGGGTTTCCGCGTACTACGGCCACAGCCTCGCGGCATAGATCGTAGTAGTGGACCGAAGAAAGAGCTGACTCTTCATGACTTTGCCCGAGATGTCGCTTGCGTGATTGAAAGTCAAGGCAGTGGTGGGGCGATCATTGTGGGCCACGCCTACGGCAATTGGATCGCACGGATGACGGCTGTCAATTTTCCCAATCTTGTACGTGGCGTGGTTATCGCTGCTGCTGGCGCTAAAAATTATCCGCCGGAGCTCAACGAATACGTGAATAAGTGTGCGGACATGTCTCTTCCGGAGACTGAACGATTGAAATACCTTAAGGTTACCTTTTTTGCGCCGGGTAATGATCCGTCAATATGGTTGACAGGCTGGTACAAAGAAGTTTGTGAGAGCCAACTTCATGCAGAAATGGTGATGAAGCAGGAGGAATGGTGGTCGGCAGGAAATGGTCCACTTTTGGATCTCCAGGCGGCTCACGACCCATTTAAGCCACGAGATAAGAGCAATGAGCTCAAAGATGAATTAGGTGAAAGGGTGTCTGTTGTCGTGATTCCCAATGCGAGCCACGCTCTAATTCCTGAGCAGCCACAGGCAGTTGTTAATGCAGTGGTCGCGTGGGCACGCCAGCTCTAGAAAGCTCCTTCCCTCAAAATTAACGAGAGACTGAGAGAAAGCAATTATTTTTATTGAGATGTATAAGGGGGGTTTTAATAAATGTTAGTAAGTGCGAATTTAGAAATAAAACATGTAGCTAAATATT
This sequence comes from Brevibacillus sp. NRS-1366, assembly GCF_050467985.1. NCBI lineage: Bacteria > Bacillati > Bacillota > Bacilli > Caryophanales > Paenibacillaceae > Brevibacillus > Brevibacillus sp. NRS-1366. The sequence goes on from NZ_JBITPN010000053.1 coordinate 26,213, forward strand.
ATAAAGATTTTTTAGCTGTCGACAATATTAGTTTATCTGTAAAAAGTGGAGAGTTTTTCACCATCCTTGGGCCAAGTGGATCTGGTAAAACTTCGTTATTAAAACTTATTGCGGGTTTTGAGGAAACGAGCAACGGACATATCTTGATCAATGGAAAAGATGTGACGAAAATGAAAGCCTATGAACGCAATATAGGTATGGTATTTCAAAACTATGCCTTGTTTCCGCATATGACCGTATTTGAAAATGTTTCCTACCCGCTAAAACTGAGAAAAATATCGAAAGCAGTGATTAAGGAAAAAGTAGAACATATTTTACGATTAGTGGATTTGGAGAGATTTGGTGCACGTTACCCCCATCAGTTAAGTGGTGGCCAGCAACAGCGTGTTGCACTTGCACGAGCGATCGTATTTGACCCACCACTGCTATTGTTAGATGAACCTCTGGCTGCTCTTGATAAAAACCTACGTCAAAAAATGCAAATAGAACTTAAGCATATTCAAGAGAAAATTGGGATAACAACGATTTGTGTTACACATGATCAGGAAGAAGCGCTCACAATGTCAGACAGAATTTGTGTGATGAATCATGGAAGAATTGCACAAATTGACACACCAGAAAATCTGTATAAGTATCCCAACAGTCAATTTGTAGCTGAATTTATCGGAGAAACAAATTTAATTGAGGGAGAGGTACGGTCTGGAAGTAATGAATATGTCGATGTTCATGTTAATGACAATTTAAAAATAAAGGTTAAAATTCCAGCTCATGATAGTCGAACAAATTGGGTTAATCAAAAGGTATTAATTGCAATAAGACCTGAAAATATGCACATCACGACAAATAAAGAAAATTACGACAATTATTTCGAAACAAAAGTCGAAGAAGTAATTTATGTAGGGGATTCGATTAAAGCAAAAGTAAAAACTTCATTTGGGACAGAGCTTGATATCAAAGTCCCAACCTCGTATGCCTCAGAAATCAAAGCTAATCGTTCTATCAGGTTGGGTTGCACTAAAGAAGATATTACCTTAATCCCAGAAACTTCAAAAAATAAGGAAAGTGTTGCTTAGTATCCAGAGAAAAAATAGAAAAGAGGGGAAATATGTTAAAAAAATCTCTACTTCTCATTATTTTATTGGTATCTTCAATCATCTCTGTAGCATGTGGCAACATGAATACGCAAGATAATGAAAATCAAAAATCAAACAGTGAATCTTCTGAACTTGTGATTGTAGGTTGGGGAGGACCTACAACAGATGCAAAACGCGAAGCATTTTATAAACCTTTTGAAAAAAAATATAACGTAAAAGTTCGCGAAGTCGCTCCTGTGAATTATGGGAAGTTAAAATCGATGGTTGAATCAGGTAATGTGGAATGGGATGTAGTTGATGTTGATACGGATTTTGTGTATCGCGGATCAAGAGAAGGATTATTAGAACCCCTCGATTACAGTGTGATAAGTAAAGAGGATATTATGCCTGAGCTTATACATGAATACGGCATTGGCTCATTCTTATATGATGTGCCTATAGCATATAGTTCCAAATTTAAAGATAATCCACCTAAGAATTGGGTTGATTTTTGGGATGCAGAAAAGTTTCCTGGGAAGCGATCATTACAAAAAAATCCTGTTGGTGTAATGGAACAAGCTCTGCTTGCGGATGGAGTTAAACCTGAAGAACTCTATCCACTGGATATTAATCGAGCATTTAAAAGCCTTGACAAGATTAGGGATCACGTGAACGTTTGGTGGTCCCAAGGTACCCAACCACTACTTTTATTAGTAGGCAATGAGGTCTCGATGTCTAGCGGGTGGAATGGTACCTTAGCACCTAAGGTTAAAGAGGGAGCACCAATAGGCATTCAGTATAATCAGTCTAATTTGATGAGTGATTCTTGGGTAGTTCCAAAAGGATCCAAAAATAAAGAGCTTGCAATGAAATTTATTGCATTTGCAACAGAGCCTGACCAGCAAGCGAAGTTTATTGAGATAATGCCTCATTTACCTGTTAATACGAAGTCATTAGATCTTATCAGTAAGGAAAAAAAGCATGAGAAGAATTTTAATAACAAAGTCCTTATTAATTTCGAGTGGTGGGATAAAAACTTTGATGAGGTTAATGAACGATTCCAGAAATGGCTAATTAAGTGAATAGGGAGTTGAGCTCGTATGTTGAAAGAAGAAATAATTAATGAGAGAAGGTTGCCACTTAGGGCACCTTCTGTTTCCACTCTTGTAGCGGTCCCAGGGATTAAATGGTTACTTCTTGCAATCCCATTATTATATATATGTTTTCTATTTATTTACTCCATGTTGGAAATTTTTCGTTTGAGTTTATTTAATGATAACGGTTTTACTTTAGAGTATTTTATCCGCTTTTTCGAACAACCAGTTTACTGGGATGTCATGTTAATTACGATGAAAATTGCTTTGATGGTAACACTGATTTCATTAGTTCTAGGTTATCCTCTCGCATATCTTCTCACCAAAATTGAATCTGATAAATGGCGCAAATGGATGTTCGCTGCGGTTACCATCCCTCTATGGATAAGTACGCTTGTTCGGACTTATGCGTGGACCTTTCTGTTACAAACATCCGGTGTTATCAATAATATACTCATCTCTATCGGATTAATAGATGAGCCAATTCGACTGATCTATAATACTACAGGGGTTATGATAGGGATGACGCATGTATTACTGCCATATATGGTTCTTAGCTTGTATTCCGTTATTAAAGGAATAGATCGGAATTTGGTATTAGCAGCTGAAGGACTAGGAGCACACCCTATCCGTGCATTTTGGAATGTTTATTTCCCGCTTTCTTTAACAGGGATATTGTCAGGCTCTTTACTTGTATTTGTTTTAAGTATTGGTTATTTCGTTACTCCTTCCCTATTAGGTGGAACTAACGACGTAATGATTTCTTCTTTGATTAAAACACAAGTGAGTGATCTGTTAAATTGGAATTTTGGATCTGCCATTGCTATTGTTCTTCTCGTGGTCACCTTGTTGCTTACAGGATTGTCTTACCTACTATTAGCTAAATATTCAAATGTAAAAGAGGTGAAATAAGATGTGGTTATATATTGTAGGTGGAATCATATTGTTTTTTATTATTGCACCTATACTAATTGTGGTCCCATTGTCACTTAGTTCCGCCAACTACATTATTTTTCCACCACCAGGCTTTTCTTTAAAATGGTATGAGAAGATTTTTGAAGATTCAGTATGGGTCGAAGCAGCCATCCGTAGTTTTCAGGTGGGTATTTTGACAACTGCTTTATCTGTTGTGTTGGGGACGATGGCAGCCTTAGCAGTAACAAAGTTGGAGTTTAAAGGCAAAAAATTAGTTTCTGCACTAATGATTCTACCAATGATTGTCCCTGCAGTTGTTGTTGGAATTGCATTGTACCGAGTGTTTTCAACTACTCACATAATCGGTAGTGTGTTTGGATTGGTTTTAGCTCACACTTTACTAGCATTACCGATTGTTTTCGTTACAGTATCATCCAGTTTAAAAGGGGTAGACAAGAATTATGAATTAGCAGCTATGGGTTTGGGATCAACGCCTATAGGAGTATTCTTTAAGGTAATACTTCCTATTATTAAACCAGGTATGTTAAGTGGAGCGCTATTTGCTTTTATTACCTCGCTAGATGAAGTTATCGTAACCATATTTGTAGGAGGAATTTCCAATGTAACCCTTCCTAAAGCAATGTGGGATGGGATTCGATCAGAGACAAATCCAACCATTTCTGCCGTTTCTACGTTACTGATATTGGGAACTTGTTTGCTTTTCATACTTCAAGGATGGCTAAGTACCCGAAAAAATACGGTAAATCACGATTCATGAAGCAATATTGGGACTTTATAATGCTCCGATAGGTTGAGACACGGGAGCGTGATAAACAAGTTATAATGGGGCCGGGTTAGCCGGTTTGATGCTGGCATCTAGAATCGGCGTGGAAACATGTCTGTTTCTGTTGACTGGGAAGCACGTATTGCTAGCCAGTATCTTTCGGTAAGTTTCCATTAATTAATTGGTGTTGTTAGACCGGGTGGATTCGCAGAATTTGTGGCCGCATCGAGAGGCTATAAGTACACTATGGCGAATTCCAAAGGTGATGTGAACAAGCAGCTTTCAGACGTTGCCGATTTATTGGCCCAGAAACTCGATGTCCTAACATGTAGTGGGGAAATAACGGCGACCAGTTAAGATTGTACGAAAAACGATAGCTCGTCCACGAATTGTCATAGTGGGAAATGCGCGTACGGTGCGTTGACCGCATTCGAGTTGATCCGGTCTTTCGATACCAAAGCACATGGTTAAATTGCCTTGCGGGTCAAAATTAACAAGCAATACTTTTTTTCCTTCATTAGATAAGGCGTAAGCCAGTTTGTAGGCAGTGGTGGTTTTGCCAGTACCGCCTTTTTGATTGGCGATGGTGATTACCGTTGTGTTTGACATATACAACACCCTCCATGGAGCGTTTGCTCCAAATATTTGTCAATGGTAGGGAGCGGACTGTTCTGTTATCGTTCTTTCCAAGTTCTTCCCAACGTCCAAAAATGGCTTCATTTTGGGTAGTCGCCGGGAATCCTTACGGAGCTTGAAAAAACCCGCGAAAAACCTTGATTTTACAAGGCTTTTGGCGGGTTTTAGATTCCTCTTATTTGACTTAGTTTCCACTTGTGTTACAATAACACGCGCGACTCAAAATCGTGAGGGAAACCGTGGGGGTTCAAGTCCCTCTACCGGCACCATCAGCACCACAATACATATGGTTTTCGTTATAAGGTGGGAAACAGTGAGTAGACCTGTTTCTCACTTTTTTATTTGGATGCGAGATCCTCAGTGCGTAGGCTGTTATTTATACAGGCACCTGCTACAATAAGAGAGAATAAAGGAGGCGGATACGGTGAGACTTGTAGGAAAACAGGTAGTTTGCTTTGTTGAGAATGAATTTGAAGATTTGGAGCTGTGGTACCCGGTTTTGAGACTTCGCGAGGAAGGTGCCGTCGTCCATCTGGTTGGGCCAAAAGCAAATCATGTCTACATAGGCAAATACGGTGTCCCGTGCGAATCAGACAAGGGAATGGCAGAAGTAAACCCAGCCGATTATGCTGGGGTTTTGGTTCCGGGAGGATGGGCACCAGACAAGCTTCGCCGCTATTCCGAGGTACTTTCATTTGTAGCTGCAATGCACGAGGCGAAAAAGCCAATCGGACATATTTGCCACGCGGGGTGGGTACTCGCTTCCGCAAAAATTTTGCAAGGCGTGACAACGACTTCTACTCCCGGGATCAAGGATGATATTGAAAATGCAGGTGCTGTCTGGGTTGATGAAGAAGTGGTGGTAGACGGGCATATCATAGGTTCTAGGCGTCCTCCAGACCTGCCTGCCTATGCCAAGGCGTTTGCCGACTTGTTGGCTGACAACTAAACAGGAAGTGGGGCATGCTCGATTCGAGAGAGAAACGAATGGGCTGTCCTTTTTTTATCATACTTTACCGAGAAGACTCCCCTCTTCAGTGGAGCAAGAGGGAGATGAATCGGCTTCTTTTTTGTGTATATATGCGAACGTTTGTGCTATGTAAGTCCCTCCCGTTCAAGATGCTAATCGAATATCATGTTAGTGCGATTTTTTCCAGATGGGAGGAAAATTATGCGGATGAAAGTTCCATTGATAAACTTTCGTACAAAGAATTGAACAACCCTATAAGGTATGATACATTCGGCATGGTAGAATAGAGAGTAGTAGAGAGAGCAGGATGATGGAGAGGGTGGAATAGAAGTGCTGAATAGTCAGGTATTGATACGGGAGACGGATTTTTCCCGGCTTGCACATACATGGGAACAATTGGCCGATTTGATGCAAAAACAAGGGGACAAGACAACGCCTGCCAAGCTATTGCAGTTGGCCGAAAAAACGAAGCGCTCTGAACTGAATATTGCCTTTTGTGGACACTTTTCCGCAGGGAAGTCGACGATGATCAACACGCTTCTGGGTGTGAGTCTCCTGCCGTCCAATCCGATCCCGACAAGCGCCAATGTAGTCAAGATTCGCGGTGGCGAAAAAGCGGCGCGCGTGTATACGACTGGGAGCGGCGTGATTACGTTTGACCCCGACACAGAAATGGAGAAGCTGAAGCAGTTTGCTGTGGATGGGGATACGGTGGAATCGGTGGAAGTCTCCTATCCGGGTACATTTTTAGATGAGTTTTCGAGCTTGCTGGATACACCGGGTATCGACTCCACGGATGCGGCACACAAAATCGCGACAGAATCGGCACTTCATCTGGCTGATGTCGTCATCTACATGATGGATTACAACCACGTGCAGGCAGAAGAAAATTTCAACTTTACGAAAACGTTGAAAGACCGGGAAAAACCGGTTTATTTGGTCGTGAACATGATCGACAAGCATCTGGATTTTGAGCTCGACTTTGAAAGCTACAAGGAAAGCGTAGAAGAAGCATTTGCTACGTGGAATATCAAGCCCGACGGTATTTACTACACGTCCCTCGCTGAACCGGACCATCTGGAGAATCAGTACGATGAGCTGCAAAAAAAACTCAACCAACTAATCACGGATCGTGAGGAATTGGTTGCAAAGAGTGTCCGCAGTGCCGCAGAGCATCTGATTGACGAGCACATTCAGTTTTTGAAAACGGGTCAAGCAAACAGCCGCCAGGACTTGGAGAACAGGCTGGACAGCCTCGAGGTCGACGGTGTAGAGAGTCGGAGTGCAGAAGCCGTGGCATCTGCTTTGAGAGAAGCGGAGAATCAGGCTAACGTGCTTGCAGGCCGTTCCATCGAAGCGCGTAAGCAGATGGAAATGGATCTGGGCAGGTTGCTCGACAATGCACGTCTCACGTATTACAGCACCAACGAGGCAGCACAAAGCTATCTGGAGAGCCGTAAGCCAGGATTCAAGCTGGGCTTTTTGTTCGCAGGCAAAAAGACAGAAGAAGAGAGGGCGCGGCGCGAGGAAGCGCTGCTGGCCGAGTTCCGGGAGAAAGTGGCGGGTAACCTCGACTTCCATTTCAAAGAACTAATGGGTAAACAACCACAGGTATATGACATCCGGGACGAAGAGTATCATGCTCTTGTCCATGCGACCAAAATCGAGATTACCTCCGAGTTTCTCGCCAAGCACATCAAGGATGGAGCGCAATCGCGTGAATATGTCATGAATTACTGCAACGATATTTCAGGTGGCATCAAGCTGGAGTACAGACGTGCCGGTCTTGCTTTCATCGAGCAGGTAGTAAAGCGTTTGGAAGAGCAGGCCAAATCAGAAGGTTCCGTACAACAAGAGCGTCTTTTGGCATTGCGTGAACTGGCAGAGGTGCATGGCAAGCTGGCAGACCTCGCAGCGAGCGAAAAGACCGCCAAAGAACGCTTGCAGGCGATTATGCGTGAAGGAGACCAAGAATCATGAATCAACTACGAGACAAACTAGTGGCTGCAGCAGAGCGCTTGCGGCGTACAAGTGAAGAAATCATTGCCGTGCCAGGTATGCAAGCGCAGGCGCAGGCTATGTTGGATCGGGCAGATCGCCTTACTGCCAATCGCTTTACCGTGGCATTGTTTGGAGCGTTTAGTGCGGGGAAATCCTCTTTTGCCAATGCATTGATGGGAGACCTGGTACTGCCAGTCTCGCCGAATCCGACGACAGCTGCAATCAATAAGATCATGCCGCCAGATGAGAAGCATCCACATGGAACGGTGCGTGTTGTGTTGAAGCGCAGAGAGGCGATAGAACAGGACGTGCTTCGCTCTCTGGCTGTATTCGGTTTGTCCGCGAGCGGGCTGGAAGGGGCATTGGCTGAGCTGGATAAAATTGACGTGGCCCAAATCCCGCCAACGGCAAAGCCGCACTATACGTTCCTCAAAGCCGTCACCAAAGGTCTGGGTGAGATGGGGACGAATTTGGGCGGTGAGTTGCTCGTAGACATGCAGGCCTTTAAAGGCTTTGTTGCCAAGGAAGAAAAAGCTTGCTTCGCCGAATACATCGAGCTGTTCTACTCCTGCCCGTTGACCGATCAAGGGATTGTTCTGGTCGATACGCCCGGTGCAGACTCCATTAATGCGCGTCATACGGGTGTTGCCTTTGAATATATGAAAAATGCTGATGCCGTGTTGTTTGTTACCTACTACAACCACGCGTTTGCCCAAGCTGACCGGGAATTTTTGCTCCAAATGGGCCGCGTAAAAGATACGTTTGAGATGGACAAAATGTTCTTTATTGTCAACGCGGCTGATTTGGCTGCATCAGAGGAAGAGCTGCAAGGGGTTATTACCCACGTGGAGAAAAACCTGCTGACCTGCGGAATTCGTTTGCCACGGATTTATCCGGTTTCCAGTCAGACCGCACTGCTTGCTCGTATGCACGAAAAAGGCAAGCTGGCGGCTTCCGCCGAAAAGGTGTACCGTCAACGGACCCAAACGGCAGAAGGAGAACCGTTGATGGCTGCCGATGAGGCGTTCAAGCTGTCCGGTATGGCTTCGTTTGAAGTAGATTTCCTCCGCTTCACAATTGAGGAGCTGACCCAGATCGCTGTAAACGCAGCTGTGGGTGAGATCCGCCGGGCATACGACACCTTGGGCGAATTTATGCGTATGGCCCAATCCGGTGAAAGCGAGCGGCTCGCACGTCGGGAGGCGGCAACTGCGGCACAAACGGCAGCCCTCTCAGCAGTAGAAGCGCTGTCAACGACCTCTCTGGAGCGAGATTTGGCAAAAGAGCGAGAGGAATTGGTTTATTACGTAAAACAGCGCCTCTTTTTCCGATTCGCTGAGCTTTATAATTTTGCGTTCAATCCGGCTGTTCTCAAGGAAGATGGGCGTAATGTGAAGCAAGCGCTGCAAGGCTGCCTGACTGACTTGCTGCGCTCCATTAGCTATGACCTGGTACAGGAGTTGCGCGCAACAACGCTGCGCCTGGAAAAGTTCATTAACAAGCAGGGAGTTTCACTGGTGCAGGCATGGCAAAAGGATGTTCAGACCCACGCAACCAGTCTGACACTGGCACCGTATCAGCCACGTCAAGTAGAGACGCTTTCCTTTGCAGAGGATCTGCCTGTGGTACCTTCTGCATTCCAGCCAGCGCTTTCCTTGTTTAAAAATACAAAGGATTTTTTTGAGCAGGATGGCAAGGTGAAAATGCGTGAAGACTTGGAGAAACGGCTGCAAGACCCGGTAGCTGCTTATGTTGCTACCGGTAGTGAGCAGCTCGATCAGCAGTTCCAAGCGCTATTCAACGAAATGGCGGCAAGCGAGCGTGCCCACGTGATCGAGCAAATCGACGGATATTTCACAGGTGTCTTTGCTGCTTTGAATATGAATGTCGATCTGGGTGAGCTGGAAGCCAAGATGAATCGGGTAGCCGCAGAGCTTGCGTAGAGCAATTGACCGTATCCGTAACGAACTTCAGGAAAGACCACGGCTCTGTCGCTGTTAACCATACAGTGACAGAGCTTCTTTTTTTCCGTTATGCAATTGGCTCGTCAACATGCATGTTACGGTAATGGTCAGTAATACAATCGAATAAGTATAGTGGTAAAATTGTAAAAATACGTCTGGAAAAGAAATCTGCATTTGTCCATTGGTCCCAAACGTCCTGTGAACAGATAAGGAGGTTCCTATGAGTTTCTTGGATAAATTAAAGCAGGGAGTTACTGATGCGGGTCAAAAAGCAAAAACGGTGGTCGAGATCAATCGCATTAAAAATCAAATGGAAGAAATGCTAAAACTACAGGAAGAAAAGCAAGCGAAAATAGGGGAAATTGTATTTTCCATGTTTGCAAGTAATCAGCCAGTATCGACCAACCCTGAAATAGAAGGATATTGCCATGACATTGTAACGATTCAGAATGAAATGAAACAGCTTCAAATCAAGAGTAAGGAGCTTCACAATGAAAAAGATTGTAGCTGTGGAAAAGTGGTTGCCCTAGAAACAAAATTTTGCCCAGCGTGCGGTCATCAATTCAGCATGCCCCCTGAGATCATTGATATTTCTGCCGTCCCTCCTGTTCTAGAAGAAACGAAGAAAACGACTTATCCTAAGAATCAGTCGCTTGACTAAACAAAATTGGGAAGGGCCCTCTTCGAGTGTAGTTTACAAAGAAGGGCCCTTCCTTTTTCTGTTATCTTTTGGTGTGTAATCCTAAGCCTTATGTGCTTCCCATTCTTCTCGCAACATCCCCATCTTGATCGCGTCGTAGTACTCTCCACGAACAATTCTCGCCTTGCGTACACGGGCTTCCTCAATCATTCCACAATAAGCTGCCAGCCTCATCATGCGCTCATTTCCGGACCAGGTGCCAATCCCCAGACGGACAGTATCCATGTGGGTAAACAAATAATCGATCCACATCTGAAAAGCTTCGCGGCCATATCCATTCGACCAGTATCGCGAGTCGTAAATGACGATGCCGATTTCGCACCAGTTTGTTTCTTCTGAAATCCAGTAGCGACCGACGCTTCCTTTTAGTTTCCCATCTATTTCGATGATCAGCTCTGTTCGAGGGGAATTGGTTCCGACGTATGCCAATGATTCAGCATATTGGGGGAGATTGCGATATTCCTCTAGCGTGTACGAATCCAATGGCATGTATGGGCCATTCCAGTTTAGATGCTCGCGATCATCCGCCTCGTATTTCCAATAGTAAATTTCAGGAATATCCTCAGGTCTGATATCACGAAGTACTATTTTTTTACCTTGTAGTTGGACGTTCATTTATGTACTCCTCCTGAATCACGGCTTTTTACGAAACATCTTCATATGTTTGTCCTTGTCGTCGCCTTCTTCGTCCTCTGATTCTTTCTTTTCGATCTTTTCTTCGTGGTATTCGATGGGGGTCTGTCCGAAGATGCGATCCAACGGCGTATAATAATGTTCGACAGTCTTTTTCTTGATAAAAAACTGATAGCATGCCATCCCGAGCGCAACCAAAATCAAGAGTGGGATGGCGATGATCAAGCCCGACATGATATACAAGCTATTTATCCCCCTCTCATGAAGCATAGCAATATTTCCTATTTACGATTGGCACTAGTGATTGGTTTCATTCGATCTGATCGAATTGATGGTTGAAGAAAAAAAGCCCTAGCAATTTTGCCATCTTGTTACTCTCGCATTTAGCACTTGCCCCCTTCCTCGGAGTGCTCCTCGTGAGCATAATTTGGATAGTCTCTACGTCATTATGGATCTATTCGTCCTTATAACACTTTTGGAAAATCCGAGCCCGTAACAAAAAATGCCCACCATCGATTACGTCAGAGGGCAAATGTCGGAGATAAAAAAGCCCCCTTTATTAACGAGCGTTCGCTCAATTAAAGGGGGCTTTTCACTATTCCATAATCTTTTTGTACTTGTCGAACTGAGCAGCTACTTCTTTGGAAGGCTTGCTCGTCAGATTACTGATAATCACAATAGCGAGCAGGCTTATAGCGAAGCCAGGAACCATCTCATACAGGAAGTCTTTCAAGACGTCAAAACGGGTCCAGATGATAACGGTAAGTGCACCGGCGATCATGCCCGCGAGCGCGCCCCATTTATTCATACGCTTCCAGTAGAGAGACAAGAGGATGACAGGCCCAAATGAAGCTCCGAATCCTGCCCAGGCATAGCCAACGAGATCAAGGATCGTGTCATTTTTGTTGAGAGCTAGCAAAAAGGCGATGACAGCTACGATCAGTACGGAGAGTCGACCGACCGTCACCAGCTCTTTGTCTGTTGCTGAACGGTTGAGAAAGGTTTTGAAGATGTCTTCTGTAAGTGAGCTAGATGTAACGAGCAATTGGGAAGAGATCGTGCTCATGATAGCTGCCAAAATGGCGGCCAAGAGAAAGCCTGTAATCAATGGATGAAACAGAATCGTGCCTAATTGTATGAAGATCGTTTCCGGATCGCTGAGGGTCCATCCTTGCTTGGAATAAAAGGCGATCCCCACTAGACCGGTCAGCATCGCGCCGATAACAGAAAAGACCATCCAGCCCATGCCGATTCCGCGTGCTTTTTTAATTTCTTTTGTTGAAGTGATAGCCATAAAACGGACAATAATGTGTGGCTGTCCAAAATAACCGAGACCCCAGGCAAACAGAGAGATGATGCCGATCAGGCTTGTCCCTTTGAAAATATCGAGGAGAGAAGGATCAATCGTGCGAATTTCGGTGAATGTCGATCCGATGCCACCAGTAGTAAGGATGGTTACGAGGGGAACCATGATCAGGGCAATTACCATGATCAGTCCCTGGACCGCATCCGTCCAGCTTACAGCGAGAAAGCCTCCGAACAGCGTGTACGCGATGGTAACGAGGCCAACGACCCACAGACCTGTCTGATAGTTCATGTGAAACGTGTTTTCAAACAATACGCCACCAGAGACAAGACCAGACGAGACGTAGAAAGTAAAGAAGATCATGATAACAAGAGCGGAAACAAGGCGTAGCATACGGGAACCATCACCGAAGCGATTTTCCAAAAAGGCTGGGATCGTAATGGAGTTGTTGGCCACCTCCGTATACGTACGCAAGCGTGGAGCTACATAGAGCCAGTTCGCATAAGCGCCTAGAGTAAGACCAATGGCAATCCAGGATGCACTTAAGCCTTGTGCAAACATCGCCCCGGGCAACCCCATCATCAGCCAGCCGCTCATATCGGATGCACCCGCGCTGAGTGCAGTGACAGTAGGACCAAGGGAACGACCACCCAGCATGTAGTCCGTCAGATTGGAGGTACGTTTGTAAGCATAGTACCCGATTAAGAGCATTCCAGCCATGTACACAATAATGGACGTAAGCAGCATATTCATCGGCAGCACCTCTTGTTGTTTTTAATATTTATGAAAATAATATGAACGTTTTATACATTATCATGTAAATGTATAAAAATCCATAAGTAAAAACAGAAAATTTTGTAGTGCATCAATAAAAAGTTTTTAATCAAAGTAAAAAAACCTGCGTTATCGTATCCGCAGGCTTTCTTTTCGTTGTTATCCTTATTCTACCTGAACCTGGCCGCTGTTATCCAAGCTGACCTTGAACTCTTTTACGACGGTCGGCTCAGCATTCGGGTTGTTCAAATCACGTTTTACTACTTTAAAGGATCCGTCTGCTGAGAGCTCGCCTGTATATTCCACGCCAAACAAATCAGATTTGTAAAAGCTGAAATTGGCGAGTTCCGTTTTTTGCAGCTCTTCGCCAAGAAGCTTGCCATCTCCGCTAAACATCGCGTTTCTCAACTGCTCCGAGGACTCGTATTTTTGCTGCAGATAGGTTTTCAACTGCTCGGCGACTTCGGACTCGGCCAGTTGCTTGCCTGCCTCTACGACTTGTTTCCCTGTTTCAATAGCCTGCTTTCCTGTTTCTACAGCCTGCTGAGCCGTTTGTACCCCTTCAGAGATTTCCGAGCAGGCCGTAAGCAGCAGGGCGCATACAAGAATTAATGCTTTGCGCACCATGCATTCCTCCTTTCTTGACCATATGCCAGACTTTTTTACCGTTTAGGAAGGGTTAAGCACTTCACGGTGTTTAACACTTCCGGTACGCATAACAAAGTGCCTCAGCGTCGGCATCCGGCATATACTTCGGTAAAAGATTCCGCTAAAACGCGGTCGCTCATCCTTGAGCAAACCTCGATAGTGGTTTTTTTATTTTACTGTATCTCCACTTTCTTCGCATCCGCATATGATGGGGTAAGCGTAAGAGCTGCACTGATTACAGGGAGGAAACACAATGATTCAAGGGAAAGTAAAATGGTTCAGCAAGGAAAAAGGGTATGGCTTCATTGAGAGAGATGGGGGTCCTGACGTATTCGTTCACTATTCTGCCATCACTGGTTCTGGTTATCGGAATTTAGAAGAAGGAGAACAGGTCGTCTTTGAAATTGTGAATGGACAACGGGGATTACAGGCAGCGAATGTAGCACGCAAGGGTGTTTAGATTCCTTATGAATACAAAAAAGGGGTAACCGACGCTCCCCATAATCTGGACGCCGTCTCATGCCTGTGGGACGGCGTCTTTGTTGTGGTTAAAGATTATAGAGATAAACGGACAGGGCGATCAACAATATCAAGGTAATCGTGCCGTAAATGAGCAGAAGGTTCTTAGACCGATGCAAAAAGCTTCGCTCAGTAGCTTCTTCCGGATTCAGTCCAATTCGAAAGGTCAGCACGAAAGCGACGAGGACCAGAACGAAAACGGCAATAATAAATGGCATAATAGGCATAACAACGTATCGTCCTTTCTGCGGGTAACTGTCATCCTTCGAGATATATACGAGGATGCATATGATTCTTTTCCTCGATCATATACCGACAATCGAAAAAATTGGTCATCCACTTCAAGGTTTTTTTGCTCATCCACTGGTAGTGTAAGCCTCGGCGAACCGGGAAATCGCCACAGGTATTTGTTCCAGCAAGGCACGCCCGAACGTAAAGCGAACACATCCTTTTTCGGCACCGAAAAGGTGACCAGGTACGAAGACGACACCCCGTTTTACCGACTCTGTAAGCAAGCGTTGTTCGCTCCAATCACCTGACAGACTGCACCACAAATGAATGCCACCCTCGGGACTGATTATTTTTACCTGATCCTGAAACTGGTCTTGTAAGGAAAAGAACAGTTGGTCGGAGCGAATGGCTAGCTGTGTGCGCAGTCTGCTGATGTGGGTGGCAAAATCGGGCGATTGGAGGAATCGATCAGCCAACCATTGCGGGAAGATACTGTGACCAAAATCAAATTGCTGCTTGGCGTCAGCCAAACGCTCAATGACGGTTTGTGGCCCGACAATCCAGCCGATTCGCAGACCCGATGCCACAATCTTGGTTAACGAGCTAATATAGAGGACCGTACCATGCTTATCGAGCGACTTGAGGGTTGGGACAGGCTCATTAGAAAAGGCGGTCAAGCTGTAAGGATCGTCCTCAATGATGGGAATCCCATTCTCGGCTGAAATGGCAAGCAGGCGCATGCGACGCTCAAGTGACAGCAGGGTACCTGTAGGATTTTGAAAGTTCGGATTGAGAAATACCATTTTGATTCGATGCTTTCGGTGCAATTCTGCCAATTGATCAGGATCGATCCCTTCGTGGTCCATAGGCAGTGAAAACGTACGCAAGCCGGCTGAATGAAAGAGAGGCAGTGAGTAACAATACGAGGGCTCCTCGATAGCTACAGCGTCGCCGGGTTTGAGCAAGCACTGCACGACCAGGTGAAGTGCTTGCTGGGCGCCGGAGGTAACCAGAATCGAGGTAGGGGGTGCTCCAATGTTTCTCCAGGTCTTCATATGCCGGCTCAACGTTTCACGCAGAGACCAGTTGCCAAGCGAATGCTCGTAGCCCAAATGGGCGGGGAAGTCATCTGCCTTCATCAATTGCTTGATTGACTCATGAGGAACCAGATCGGGCGACAACTCACCGCTCGCCAGATCGATCAGCTCATGCTCCTGTGTTTCTTTGCGAATTTTTCGGATTAAGGGCAGGTTGGGACGAAAGGAGCCCGTCTCGGTGAGGTGACGCCAATTGGGGACACGCGTACGAGCCAAGCCCCAAATATCACGACTTACAACCGTTCCGCTCCCTTGCTTTCGCAAAACGACACCTGCTGCCTGCAATTCGTCATAAGCGGCTACAATGGTCGAGCGGTTGACGTGAAGCTCTTTGGCCAAGGAGCGTTCTGATGGCAAAAAGCTGCCTGGCCCAAACTCTCCACTTCTAATCCTCTGCTCGATTAGCTCCGCGATTTGTTTGTATATTGGCTTGCTTGACGAGGTCATTTTCCCATCCATCCAAAAGTCCTGCTTTCTTTTCAAAAATACGGTGCATATGCCGCAAGTATCCTGTTTATTATATCATGATTTCAGACATTCAATTTTGCTGTCGTTTAGTTTAGTATAGATGGGTGGAAGGAGTGTTTGGGATGAAACAATATCTGGACTTGTGCCAGCGCATTTTGGATGAAGGTGTGACAAAGGAAGACCGGACAGGTACGGGGACGATCAGCATTTTTGGGCATCAAATGCGTTTTGATTTGGGTGAAGGCTTTCCTCTGGTTACAACCAAGAAATTACACACAAAATCGATCATTCATGAGCTCTTGTGGTTTTTGTCAGGAGATACCAATATCCGTTACCTCCAGGAAAATGGGGTGCGGATCTGGAACGAATGGGCAGATGAAAACGGGGATTTGGGTCCTGTATACGGGCAACAATGGCGTTCATTTGCTGGACGTGACGGCAAAACGGTCGACCAAATTCAGTGGGTTGTCGATGAGATCAAGCGTAACCCAGATTCACGCCGCTTGGTTGTAAGCGCGTGGAATCCTGCAGAGCTGGACAAGATGGCTTTACCGCCGTGCCATCTTTTGTTTCAGTTTTATGTGGCAGGTGGCAAGCTTTCTTGCCAATTGTATCAGCGCAGTGCAGACACGTTTTTGGGCGTACCGTTCAACATCGCCAGCTATGCCCTGCTGACTCACATGATGGCACACGTGACAGGGCTTGAAGCAGGAGATTTTGTCCATACTATCGGAGATGCTCATCTGTATACCAATCATCTGGAGCAGGTCAAGCTGCAATTGAGCCGCGAGCCAATGGCTTTGCCTAAGCTGAAGCTCAATCCCGAAGTAAAGTCCATTTTTGATTTCACGTTTGATGACATCGAAATTGTAGAGTACGAGTCTCACCCGCACATCAAAGGTGAGGTGGCCGTATGATCAGCCTCATCGTGGCCTATGCGCGTAACCAAGTAATTGGTAAAGACGGGGACATGCCCTGGCAACTTCCTGCTGATTTGAAGAACGTGAAAGAACTGACGACGGGCAAAACCATTGTCATGGGGCGCAAAACATTCGAGTCGATCGGCAAGCCGCTACCAAATCGGCGTAACGTTGTTTTGACCCGAAGCCGTGACTTTCACCCGGAAGGCGTAGATGTGGTCCATACCAAGGAAGAAGTGCTGGCTTTGGGCGACGTGATCATTTTTGGCGGATCGGAAATTTACCGTCAGTTTCTCGATGTCGTCGATCGCTTGTACATTACAGAAATTGATCTGGAAACGGAGGGCGATACGTTTTTCCCAGAGTGGGATCGAGAGGCGTATGTGCTGGTGGACAAGCGTGAAGGGACTGTAGACGAGAAAAACCGCTATCCGCATACGTTTTATACGTACGAACGAAAAGGGCATCGCGTCTAAGCTTTTATTTAGGAAAGACCAGAAAAGATAGCTTTTTTCCCTGAGTCCATCTGGGTTAAGGGAAGAGCTATCTTTTTTATGCTGATTCGCCGAGCCTTCTCCGCAGTGACACTCCCAGCAGGGGGCCCAAGAATCTGGAGCGTTTTCTCCGTTTTCTTCTCTTCCACTACAGCTTGACTAAAACCGAGGTCTTATTGCTTTTTTCCAATATAAAGCAAATGCGATGACATTCCGAGCAAAGCCGGATCTGCGGCTGTTTCGATTAGTAATTCGGTTACTTTTTCTTCTTCGCCGCGATCCTGCCAATAACGCCATTGATCTGGTGTCAAAGTAGCCCCAATGTTTGTAGAACCAATAAGCTGCACAGTTAGAAATCCGAATGACTCCATAAAAGGTTTGATTTCATCGACGTGATAAAAATAGGCGCCTGTAAAACGACCTTTATCATTGTGATTAAAGATGCCCGTCTGGAAAAAATCATGAATGGCGTCGAATGTGTCATGGGGTTTCCAGTTTTCGGGAGCTGCTAAAGATGACATGATGTGATTGGTTCGTGACCGAAAGGCTGCAAATACGAATCCACCGTTTTTTGTGACACGGTGTAATTCCTGTACGGCAGAGGTCCGATCTTCATCTGTTTGTAAATGATACAAGGGGCCCAACATGAGGCACGCGTCAAACCCCTTATCAGGGAAGGGAGATAGATCACGAGCGTCGGCTACATGAAACCCATGAAATTGTTGGAGGAGGCCAAGCTCCGTTGCTTTTTGTCGAGCAAGGTCCACGAGGCTGGGGGTAAGGTCAGCCAAGGTCACCATGTACCCGTTCTTTGCGAGCTCTATCGAATATTTTCCTGGCCCAGCACCGATATCCAGGACTGATCCGCTAACGGGAAGATACTTCCGGATGTAATGCCAATTGATTTTAAATTCAAGCGGTTCTCGATCGAGACGCGTCCATTCTCTTTCCCAAAAAGAGGAGTAATAATCGACTACGTTATTCATATACATTCTCCCCCCTCGCTTACGTATGAAGTCCCTCTGGAAAGATCCAGATAGGCATCCCTCAACCAAGGATGTACCACGCGTAGCTTCTCTCGCTGCTCCCATAAATGCGAAAGGTAGACATGGGCAGCGCGTTCAAGAGATTTTTCCAACTCAGGTATGAGCTGCTGTACGTACGGAGGTGTGCCCGTTTGGTCCCATTCGATTTTGTCTGCAACGAATAAGACGAGATCCAATCGAGAGGGATTTGTTTTTAGGGTGGTGTGACATTCAATGGCAGAGAGTATGGCAGAGTCTTTTATTGAAAAAAGGTCGCGCGCCATTGCCTTGGAGATTTTTTGGTGGATGATCATCGGAAAGGCTTTCTCCTCCGGCAATATCTCGATTCCGAGTGATTCCGCTACCTCTATTCGCACCTGATTCGGATAAACCGCACTGATGTCATGCAAATAGCCTGCGGTCATAGCAGCTTGCGGATCAACACCGAAAACATTTGCCAAGCGTGCAGCCTCATGAGCCACACGTTTCGAGTGAAAAAAGGTATGCTCACAGCCATGCAAGCAAAGAAGGCTTTGAGCATCACTAGCTACATCATTGGTCTTTTGCCATCCTCTGACCAGAGGTTCATAGTCGTGCATTGTCCATTTCCTCCATTTCCTCCATTCCTTCATCGCCTGTCAGGGTCTGTCCAAGGATGGATTCACGTTCGTTGTTTCTGGCTCTGCCGTTGTGTTTGGTGCAGGTGAACTTGCTCCTGATAATTGCTCGGGCTGCCCATAGCGGTTTTGTTTCATCAAATTACTTACGTAGGCGAGTGCTAGAATACAAGCAATGATGCCGCCTAAAACCATCCACAACATGGCAAGTTCCCCCTTTTTTCCTCTATAACTTTTTTGTGGGAAAATTCCTATTTATTCCAATTTCCATTATACCACGCTAGTGGCGATGTTTCCTTTATTTTGACCTGCGACATATGTCCTACTTTTCCAGCATACAAACATAGAGAAAAGGGGATGGACAATCCCAAGGAGGGGATCGGGATGAGAGCTGATTTTCATGTGCATCTAGAAGAAGGACCGTATTCGCTGCGGTGGTTACATCAATTGGCAGAATCGCTGGGACCGTTGCTGGGCCAAGAAGAAGCTTGGGGCAGACGGGAATGGGCATACGAATTGGTCGGGCAACTCGCAAGACGTCTCAGGCAAGGTCCCTATTCCAGGGAGTGGCTTGACTTATATCGGATTCGCGCCAAACAGCAGGGTCTGCAGGTAGTATGTGTCGCCCAGCATTTATATCGGTTTGAAGAGTACAAGACGTTCTACGAACAACATATACACCTCGCTGATGATCGGCTGGGCCTTGCGCAGCGGCGCTGGCTGGATCAGGTAGCGAATGATTCATTGCCAGCTTATATGGAATTTTTACAGGAAGAAAAGCAGCGTTGGTCAGATGATGGGGTTGAGCTTAGGGTGGGGATTGAGCTGGATTATTTTCCAGATGGGGAAGAGACGCTTGCCAAAGTCATCCAAGCGTACCCATGGGATATATGTATCGGTGCCATTCACTTTGTCCAAGGCTGGGGATTTCAAAATCCTGAAACAGTGAAACGGTTTGAACAGATGGATCTGCCTGTTCTGTACGGGCGGTACTTTGATTTGGTGGAGCAGGCCGCCGAGAGCAGGCTGTTTGACGTTGTGGCACATATTGATGCAATTAAAATGTTCGGCTACCGGCCTGATGAGACAGCCCTGCTGCCTTACTATCAGCGGGTAGCACGAGCCCTCAGGAGATGGAATGTAGCGACTGAGATCAATACGGGATGCTATCACGACAATCCGATGCGGGAGATGCACCCTAGCTTTCGAATGCTGGAAATCTTAGCCCAGCATGAAGTACCGATCACCACTTCCTCCAACGCATACTTTCCCGATCAGGTAGGCCAGCATCTCGAGGAAGCGCGTGCACAGCTCAAGCGGGCAGGATTGGCAGCCATTGCTGTTTTTGAGAATCGAAAACGAACACTCCTGCCACTCGATTAGTAAAGCCCCCCATTTCAATCCCGTTTCTGCTATGATAAGTGTAGGGAAAATGAAATGTGCATCACGCGGGAGGAGATAAAATCATGTCTTTGCAAGAGCAATTAAAAGAGCTTTTAACAGAGATGGAGCCACAAATCATTAGCTGGCGACGCCATCTGCATCAATATCCGGAACTTTCTTTTCAGGAAGAGAAAACACCAGCAATGATTGCGGAAATCTTGACTGGTCTCGGCTTTGATGAAGTACGTACGGGCGTAGGCGGTCGCGGAGTGGTTGGAGTTCTGCGAGGCAGCCGTCCAGGTGCGGTAGTTGCGCTTCGCGCGGACTTTGATGCTTTGCCAATTCAAGACCAAAAAGAGGTCGCGTATAAATCCACGGTCCCAGGTGTCATGCACGCTTGCGGCCATGATGCACACACCTCCCAACTGCTGGGACTAGCTAGTGTACTCGCACCACGCCGCGATCAGTTTGCAGGTGAGATACGCTTTTTGTTCCAACACGCGGAGGAGGAATCCCCAGGCGGTGCTATCCAGATGGCAGCGGATGGAGCAGTAGATGGCGTCGATGCTGTATTCGGCGTGCATCTCTGGTCTATGCTGCCGGTGGGCAAAGTGTTCATCAGCCCAGGTCCGATCATGGCCAACACAGATGACTTCGTGATTGAGATTAAAGGACAAGGCGGGCACGGCGCTGTACCGGAAGAAACAGTTGACTCCATCGTGATCGGATCGCAAATCGTGGGTGGATTGCAGACGATTGCCAGCCGCAATGTAAGCCCATTGGCAAGCGTAGTCGTAACGGTGGGAACCTTTAACGGCGGGGACAACAATAATATTATCGCGGATAGCTGCCGCCTCACTGGTACGGTTCGAACATTTTTGCCAGAGGTTCGTGACCGGGCGCAGCAACGCTTGATCGAAATTGCCGAAGGTACGGCTGCTATGCTGGGAGGCAGCGCTTCTGTCCATTATGACCGCGGTTATCCTGCTGTGATTAACAATGAAGAAGAAGCAAAAATTGCCCAAGAGGCGGCAATCGCTGCGTTTGGTGCAGAGAGAGTTCAACCAATGAAGCCTTTGATGGGTGGGGAAGATTTTTCTTATTATTTGGAAAAGGTTCCTGGTGCCTATTTATTTGTAGGTGCAGGCAATCCGGACAAACTAGTGAAATATCCGCATCACCATCCGCGCTTTGACATCGATGAAGATTCCATGCTGATTGCAGGGGAGCTGTTGGGACGCACGGCACTTCACTTTTTGGAAAAACACCAAGGCTAACCTATGAAAATGCGCTTTTGCCTACCGAGGGCAAAGGCGCTTTTTTATGTTTTGACCATAGACTGATAGGGAGTGAGGGCGATTGTACACAAAGGAGGGTGTTGCCCCCGGTGAGGAAACGGATTGGCATACTAACCTACCGAGGAGAAACGGGATTTGTCGAACCAGGTTTTCTGCGCCGGCTGGTAAAGGAAGGATTGAAAATGGGCGCTGAGGTCTTCTTGTTTAGCCCGCAGGATGTCCGTTATTCGATCCGCCAAATCAGAGGCTTTGTCCCGTTGGAAAAGGGCTGGACTAGCGACTGGTATGACTGGCCCGATATTGTGATTGACCGCTATCGCTATTATCCGTTAGCCAAGCATAGTCTTTATCTGCCTTTCCGCAAGCAGCCCTGGTTTCGTTATGCGAATAGCCGCTTCTCTAATAAATTTCGGGTACATCAGGTTCTGGTAGAGGACCCCGAGCTGGGCAAATGGTTGCCAGAAACACTTCCCTATTCCAAAGAAACCTTGTCCTCCATGCTGAGACGCCATCTAATTGTCTATCTCAAGCCAACGAACGGTACTGGAGGCCGCAGTATCCTGCGTGTAGAAAGGCAAGGTGCAGGGTACATTTTGCACGGTCGGACCAAGCAGCAGGCAAAAAGCAGTGAAAAGCTGTCATCTCTGACTGAAGTGTGCAAAAGGCTGGAGAATTGGATGGTATACGAGAAGAGTGGGAACGAGCAGTTTTTTCTGCAGCAAGGACTTCAGTTGTCTTTGGTGCCGGAGAGAACCGTAGATGCGCGGCTCCTCGTGCAAAAGGACGGAAATGGCACCTGGCGGCTGACAGGCATGGGGATACGCATTGGCCCCAGACGTTCATCAACCTCCAATCTTCACGGAGGTGGAACAGCCATGCCAGCGGCTGCTTTTTTAATCAATCATTTCGGTCAGCAGCAAGCTGAGCGGATTCTACTGGAATGCAAAGAGTTGGCGCTCAAAACAGTGTCACGGATTGAAGAGCATTATGGGCAGATGATGGAATTCGGATTTGACTTAGGGATCGATATTCTTGGTAGGGTGTGGATCATCGAGATTAACCCCAAGCCGGGACGGGAGATTTTCCGACAGCTGGGACAGCACAAGCGCTACTTGGAGGCAGTGCGCAGGCCGTTGGAGTATGCTTTGTACCTGACAAATCAAACAGAAGAAAAGGAAACAGCGAGCAACATATACTAGGGCCTTCCTGGCGAGGAAGGTCTTTTTTCTTTGCTTTTCATTTCTTTTATCGGAGGAACGCTGCATAATATGATAAAAGCGTACGAGGAGTGGAGGCCAGATGATGCAAACAACCTTTTCAATTCCGGCAGGAGAAGACCTGACGATTCGCGGGGACTTGCATGCAGACGAATCGGCGGCACCTGCACAACCATTGCTTATTTTTTGCCACGGTTTTAAAGGCTTTAAGGACTGGGGGAGCTTCCCTTATGTTGCCGGGGAGTTAGCGAAGCGGGGGATTGCAACGATCCGCTTCAATTTTAGCTGTAATGGAGTAGGGGAGAGCCTGACTGATTTCGATGAGCTCGAGAAGTTTGGGCGCAATACGTTTGCCCGTGAAATTGCCGATTTAACCGTGCTGACAGAATCGATTGAAGCAGGAAAGATCGATTTGCCTGGGTTTGTGGACAAAAACAGATTGTTTGTATTGGGACACAGTAAGGGCGGAGGAGATGCCATTCTTTTTGGTGCAGGCAACCCGCGTGTGACAGGCATCGTTACATGGAATGGAATCGCCAATGTAAATCTGTTCGATGAGAAGCTTCGCGCACAGATTGAGGAAAATGGAGTCGGATACATACCGAATGCGCGAACAGGTCAAAACATGCCAATTACTCGCGCAGTTATTGATGATGTGGATATGAATCGCCAGGAATACGACCTGTTGGAGAAAGTTTGCGCCACGGAACAGCCACTTTGTATCATTGCAGGCGAAAAAGATTTTGTCCGTCTGGTAGAGGGAGCGAAACGTCTGCACGAGGCAGCGAAAAACAGTGAGCTGCACTGGATAGAAGGCGCTGACCATACATTTAACACGCGTCACCCGTTTTCAGGAACATCTCCTCAGTTAGAGGAAGCGATCGAGCAGACGGCAGCGTTTGTCCTCCACCGACGGACATAGAAAAAACCTATGATTTCACGCGTTTTCTTTCTATTTCGGCTATGGTATACTGGGTAACATCTAAAGTTTCAAATGATGAGATTATTCTGACAAATAGTAGAAATGGGTGGAGACATGGAGAGCAAGGTGTATCTGTACGATACAACCCTGCGAGATGGAACGCAGGGAGAAGGGATCAGCCTGTCAGTGGAAGACAAGATAAAGATCGCACTGCGGCTAGATCAGTTTGGTATTGATTTTATCGAAGGCGGATGGCCAGGCAGCAATCCAAAGGACATGGCGTTTTTCGAACGCGTCCGGGAGATTCCGCTGCAGCATGCCAAAGTAACTGCTTTCGGTAGCACCTGTCGTCCAAATGTGGCTGCTTCCGAGGATGATAACTTACAGGCACTGATCGCAAGTGGAGTTTCGGCAGCGGCTATTTTTGGGAAGTCGTGGGATTTGCATGTTACCGACGCGCTGAAAACCACACTGGAAGAAAACATTCGGATGGTGGCTGATTCAGTAGGTTTCTTAAAAGAAAAAGGCTTGACGACGCTCTTTTTGGCTGAGCACTTCTTTGATGGCTACAAGGCCAACCCTCGCTATGCGCTACGGGTACTGGAAGCAGCAGAAGAAGCTGGAGCGGATTGGATCGTCCTGTGTGATACAAATGGCGGAAGCCTTCCCCATGAGGTGTATGATATCGTAAAGAACGCCGTGAGCCAGTTGCGGGTGCCAATCGGAATTCATCCGCATAATGACAGCGGTGTTGCTGTAGCAAACGCACTCGCAGCCATTCAGGCGGGAGCGAAGCAGGTACAAGGCACGATCAATGGAATTGGCGAGCGCTGCGGGAACGTCAACCTGATTTCTGTCGTTCCCAACCTGCAGTTGAAGCTTGGGCTTCACTGTGTTAGCGATGAGCAGTTGCAAGGTTTGACACAGTTATCCCGTTATGTAGCTGAGATTGCAAACATGACGCTTCCAAACAATCAACCGTTTGTGGGACATAGTGCATTTGCTCACAAGGGCGGTATTCACGTGAGTGCCGTTCTGCGTGATCCGAAAACTTACGAGCATATCGAGCCGGAAAATATCGGCAACAAGCGCCGCGTGCTCGTTTCAGAGCTGGCAGGACAGAGCAACCTGCTGGCCAAAATGGAAGAGTTGGAAATCGATCTCTCGCTGGATCGTGAAAAAGCGCGCGAAGTCATTACCCGGATTAAAGAGCGTGAGTTCCAGGGCTATCAATACGAGGGGGCAGAGGCATCGCTTACCTTGATGCTTTTGGAAGCGGCCGGCAAGCTGAAAAGCCTGTTTACACTCGATTCGTTCAAAATCTTGATGGAAAAAGCGGCTGTCCAATCCATCACATCGGAGGCTACTGTCAAGCTCAGCGTCAATGGCGAAACCGTTCATACCGCAGCAGACGGAAATGGTCCTGTCAACGCGCTGGATAATGCGATGAGAAAAGCACTGGAAGGCTATTATCCGTGCATCGCCAACATGCACCTCGCCGATTATAAGGTACGTGTACTCGATGAAAATGGTGCAACAGCGGCGAAGGTTCGCGTCTTGATCGAATCGGCCAGCAACGGGGAAAAATGGAGCACAGTAGGCGTTTCAACCAACGTGATTGAAGCGAGCTGGGAAGCACTGGCAGACAGTATTCGCTACATGCTGTGGAAAGAAGGCTGCGAAGAGACCGATCACCATGCTGCAGCAGAAGCACGAGTAGGTATCGTCAATCACTGATCGAGCGTCAGTAACTATACGAATACAAATACGAATGAAAGCCTGGCCATCGCGGTCAGGCTTTTTGCATTCGCGCTTCAGAAGACTGCTCAGGACGTTCCATGAGCTGTCGGAGCTTGGTCTCTGTGGCGGAACTAGGATCAGGCGTGTAGATGCTGCAGCGCAGATCCGCACTGCCGTGCACTTGAAGAGAGGTCAGGTGAAACAGCATTTTTCCCGCTTTGGCATGGCGAAATTCAATTACGACCTCGGGAGCAGAGCTGACCTCGCTTTGTTCCCATAGCGTATGAAAGTCAGGATGCACGTCCTTCATTTCAGCCAAAAATTGCTCGTACCACTCGTCTTCGACATATTGCCCGTAGTAGGCGCGGAAAATGGCCAGAAAGCCGCTGATAAAATGCTCCCAATTGACGGCCAGACGTTGAAACTCTTTTCTTGTAAAAAGCAAGCGAAGCATGTTGCGCTGATCGTAAGGGATCTGTTCAAAATCCATAAACACATGGGAGGCAGCTTTATTCCACCCGACAATGTGCAGGCGTCTGTCTGAAATAATGCACGGACAAGAGCGCAATTCCTGTAAAATCCGTTCCAGCGAAGGGCTGATCTGAGGTGCCTCTTCCTTTTGCAGACTGACTCCAGTACCCGTTTCCATTGCGAGAGCATATAAGTATTTTCGCTCATCTACCGTCAATTGCAAGGCTTTTGCGACGGCGTCCAATACAGATGGCGAGACCTTGATATCCCGTCCTTGTTCAAGCCATGTATACCAGGTAGCGCTGACGCCAGCTAACCCCGCGACTTCCTCTCTGCGAAGACCAGGTGTGCGTCTGCGAGTTCCAGGGGCAAGCCCAATCGACTGGGGCAAGATTTTGGCGCGTTGTGTCTTCAGAAATGTAGATAATGCCTGTAGTCTCGTCTGATGGTTCATACTCTCCATCCAATCCTTGGTAGTAGTGATCATTCTGGTATTCATTATACTAGGATAAACAACAACTTGTAATAGGATAACAGTTGTGACAAGATGATGTCCATAAGGATAATAGCGATAGGGGGATTACGATGGAGCGCGTAGTTATTACGGGAATGGGAGTCATTTCACCACTGGGCAATCAGGTCGAGCATTTTTGGAATAGCTTGGTCCAAGGGAAATCGGGAATATCTCTGATCGATATATTTGACACATCCAGGCATAAAACGAAGATCGCAGGGATCGTGCGTGACTTCGACGCCGAAGGACGATTTGGACGCAAGGAAGTGCGCAGAATGGACCGCTTCTGCCAATATGCGTTGGCAGCGGCTGAGGAAGCACTGGAGGACTCGGGGATTCGCCTCGATCAGGTAAACCGCGAACGGATGGGGGTCTATGTAGGCTCTGGTATCGGTGGTGTTCAGACCTTGCTCGAGCAGCATAGTGTTTTGAAGGATCGAGGACCGGAGCGGGTAAGTCCTACGCTGGTGCCGATGATGATCTCCAATATGGCTGCAGCGATGATCAGTATCAAGCTTGGGGCATACGGACCTACGATGTCGCCTGTAACAGCCTGCTCGATCGGCAATACGGCGATTGGAGAAGCATTTCGGTTGATTAAAAGTGGAGGCGCGGATGTCATTGTGGCAGGCGGAGCGGAAGCGGCGGTAACAGACATTTCGCTCGCCAGTTTTGCCAATGCGACAGCGTTGTCAGCGAGAAATGACGAGCCGACCCGAGCGAGCCGACCATTCGATGCCGATCGGGATGGATTTGTCATGGCCGAGGGAGCAGGGATCGTCGTGCTGGAGTCGCTGTCACATGCAATTCGCCGGAATGCCCGTATTTATGCAGAGGTAATCGGCTACGGAGCCAGCTCGGATGCGTATCATATGGTCGCCACCCATCCCGAGGGGATGGGCGCTTACCTGGCGATGAAGTGGGCCTTGCAAGAAGCGCAGATCCAGCCAGAAGCTGTCGGCGTGATTAGTGCTCACGCAACCAGTACCGAAATCGGAGATCGTTCGGAAACAGCGGCCATCAAGCGCTTGTTTGGGGAGCGTGCCTATGAGATTCCTGTTACGGCAAACAAATCTATGATCGGCCACATGTTTGGTGCTGCCGGAGGGGTAGAAGCGATTGCTTTGACGAAGAGCTTGCAAGAAGGAATCATCCCGCCGACGATCAATCTCGAAGAGCGTGATCCACTCTGTGACTTGGATTACGTACCGAATCAGGCACGACTGGCAGATATCGACATTGGAATCTCCAATTCGTTTGGCTTTGGCGGGCATAATGCTGTGATTGTGGTGAAAAAGTACCAGGATGAATGATGAATCAGAGATGCGATTGCTGCGCTGATTAAGGTAAGGAAGCATACAATGCGAAACGAGAAGCCTGGCCACTTTGGTCAGGTTTTTCGGCTAAGTAATTCCATGAAAGTTTTTGAAAGGAGTTGTTGAATCTTTACCAATAAAAATAAATGAGCGAAAACAAAAGATGATATAATAGGAAGAACAATGCGACGGAAGCGAAGATGTATTGATTTGAACAGCGTGAATGAAAGGGAAACAATGTCAACCAAAGAACAGGTAATCGTAAAGAGAGAACCAGCTGATTCGGTAAAGCTAGAGTATAAGAGAAAAACAGATATTGTTTTATATTTTTCAAGCTTTTTAATCATTTTTTCTATCTTGCTTGTCGGTACATTGGTTTATGTGATTACGGAAAAAGAGGTTGTCAAAAAGCTGAAAGAAAAAGACATGATCTATCTAGCTGAATCCGTCTCCACCAAAATTGACGAGCAAATCGTGAGAGCCAAAGAAACAACCATCTTTTTTGCGCAAGATCCGGCCGTATATGATTGGGTGTCTAGTGGAGAAACCAAAAAAGAGCTGGAGCCATATGCGGTTCATAAACTGAAGCAACTGGTAACAGATCTGGATTACGACAACTCCTTTATTGTTAGCAATGTGACGAAGCATTATTGGGCTGAAACAGGGACTATGGCTGAAATCATGTCTGAAAATAATCCATACCATAATTGGTTTTTCAAAACCTTGAAATCCAAACAAAAAGTTACGGTTAATTTTGATTATAATAGCACTCGTAATAACACTTTTGTTTTTGTAAACACACTGATGGGCGAGATTGATGACCCGATTGCCATTGTAGGAATCGGCTTTAGTTTGCAAAGGCTGGCAAATGATTTTAAGGAATATAGTCACTTTGAAAACAGCAATTTATGGCTGATAGACCGCGATGGGAACATCTACCTGTCAGATAACCTCGATCATATCGGCACAACGATAGATGCCTACATGCCAGAGAATGCGAAGAAAGAAATAAGGGAGCAATTTCATCTCGGCACTCCTTACGTGATTGACTACAAGAACGAACAGGGACAAGTAATAGATTTAGTGAGCTATCCGATCTCATCAACGGATTGGAAGCTTATTTTTCAATTGCCGAGACAAGAAACCGTATCCTTTTTAAAAACAATCAAATACAATACCATTTTATCTATCATCATCCTGTTGTTAGCCATCATCTTTCTATTCTATTATGTGTCTCGAAAGATCACGAACCCCTATCAATTGGCTTTGAAGGTGAACCAACAATTGGAAGCGGAAATATCTTTGCGCACAAGAGAGGTTTCCGATAAAAACAAAAAACTGACAGATAGTATTGACTATGCAAAACGCATCCAAGAGGCCATTTTGCCGGATGAGGAGCAATTGAGTGCCCTCTTTGAAGAGCACTTTTTAATTTGGAAGCCACGAGATCACGTTGGCGGAGATTTTTATTGGTTAAAAAGGACACAGGACGGCTGTCTCTTTGCAATAGGGGATTGCACAGGACATGGTGTGCCGGGAGCACTAATGACAATACTGACCATTTCTGAATTAGATCATATTGTGGAACGAGAATCCATTATTGATCCCAGTACGATACTAAAAAAGCTAAATCAAGCAATAAAAAGAACATTGAAGCAAGAGACAAAAAAAGGATTAACAGATGATGGGCTGGATATTGGCATCATTTATTTTCAAAAAGATAACGTTATTACATTTTCGGGTGCCAAGTTCTCGCTCTTTATTAAAAATAAGCATAAATTAGATATTATGAAAGGAAATAGAAAAAGCATAGGGTATCGCAGAACAGATGAAGAATACGAATTTATACAGACGAGCATGGAGGTAGAGCCTACAGATATTCTTTATATGACAACAGATGGTTACCTTGATCAAAACAGTGAAAACGATCCATCCAGCTTTGGAACAAAAAACTTCATCCAATTAATAGACGAAAACTATGACAAGCCAATAGATGAACAAAGAGAAGCATTCATTACAGCTATGAATAAATTTATGGGGAACGAAACACAACGAGATGATATTACCCTGTTTGCATGCAGATACCACTCAAAATAGTAAATTAACCTACATTTACCATTAATAGGAGTGAGAACGAGTGAAAAATGATCAATTAATCCACGTGAGTGAAGAATTGAAAAAAAATCAAATCCTAATCAGTTTCTCAGGTAAGTTTTCACAAACATTAATAGAAGAGCTTGGCGAAGCCGTGAAAAAATATCTGGAAACGGAAGATATTCCAAAGAAAGAAATTTATAATGTTTTCTCGATATTTATTGAACAAACCCAAAATATAAGAAACTATAGCTCTGAAAAGACAAATAGTTTCTATTACGAACAAATTCTCCACTCTGGAATAGTCATTATAGGAAGAGAAGAAAAAGGATACTATATCTGCTCCGGAAACATCACAGAAGGTACGGACATCCAGCCATTAATTACGATCATTGAAGAAATAGCTGCTTTAAATAAAGAGGAATTGAAGAAACGCTACAAGGAAAAATTGAAAGAAGTACTTGCGCCAGAAAGCAAGAGCGCAGGGCTAGGTTTAATTGATGTAGCTAGAAAAGCAAATTATCCCATTGAATACTCCGTTAAAGAAGTAGATGAAAATCTGTATTTCTTTTCTTTAAAAGCGATAGTTTAGAGGTGATCATATGGATAAATTAATGATAGAAGGCACAAAAAGCACACCAGAAGTCAACTTCGACCCGGATCAAAATACTCTGGTTATCAAAGGACAATCCTATCCTGAGAATCCGTTCGCCTTTTATGAACCCATAATGGAGTGGGTGAAGGAATATTTGAGTCAACTCGAAAAGGAAGCAAGTGTGGTTGTGGAATTAAATATTCCATATATCAATACAAGTAGTTCGAAATGTTTTATGGTACTGTTAGACTTATTTGACGAGGCATATATAAATCGGAATAAGCGGATTAAACTTACTTGGTATTACGATGCTGGCAATGAAAGTGGATTAGAATGTGCTGAGGAATTTAAAGAAGATTTGAATTTTCCATTTGATATAGTGGAAAAAGCAATTCCTGAATAACAAAGGGTAGAAAGATAGCTTGCCGCAGTAAAACATGCGCTTATGACTAAACGAGGAATAGGAATGGAAGGAGGTCAGCAAATATGGGACTCCGTAAAACCAATCAAGTTTTTTCTCAAGAGCTGCAGACACTTGATGAAGCAAGAGCCAAGCTGTCAACGGCAGAATATCAAGAAAGTACATTCATACCTCACTTTGAGGAATTACTTAAAGATTATGAACACCTGCTTAAAACATCCATCAAAACCTTGAACATAGGGGATCTTCTAGCCAAGGAATTAAGAAGGCGTGAATCAGAAATCAAGACATTGCTCGATAATGTGGATCAAGGCTTTCTCACCTTTGGACAAGATTTGATCGTGGACAAAGCATATAGTGCGAAAACGATAGAGATAATAAAAAAGAATCCCTCTAAACAGAAGATAACAGATTTATTGTGGTCAGATGATTCCAAGGAAAAGCAAGAAATGGAAAGGCTTCTTAAACAGTATTTTGCAACACAACCACGGACAGAGAAGGAAGAAATAATCAAACAACTGCCAACTCAAATTACATTGAATAGCGAGAGTATCCTACTGCAATTTATACCGATTAGCCCGTTGGAGTATAAAGAAGTTCAAGAAGAAATTATTTTACTTATTCTTACAGATATTACTGAGAAGCTCCAATCGCAAAAAAGGCTGGAATACTTGAGTTACCATGACAGTTTAACCACTTTACATAACCGGGCATACATGGACATATTTTGTGAACAGCTCACAAATGATATGTTTCCTTTGGGTATTGTTTTTATTGACATGAATGGGTTAAAGCTCATTAATGACGTCTTTGGACATGAAACGGGAGACCAATTCCTGCAACATGCAGCTAATGTATTGAAGACAGCCGCTCCGGATCATTCAAACATGTTTCGCTGGGGAGGGGATGAGTTTATCATACTTATACCCAACGCCAATGAGGCCATATGCGAACAGTTGAAACAAACGATTAAGAATCATGGAGAGAACCATTCTCAATCAGAAGCAAATCATATCCAACTTCCGTTTGAAATAAGTATGTCAATAGGCATTTCTATTATGGAAAAAAATACAGATCACATCACTTCTTATTTAAAAATAGCAGAGAAAAAAATGTATAGAGAAAAATTCCGGGAAAGTAGAGTATTTCAAAATCGAATGATACAAAAAGGTATCAAAATGTTAGAAGAGCTTCAATTGATCAGTCCAGGACATTTGGAGCGAACAAAAGAAATGGCTACTCATTTTGCCATAAAGCTGGGATATCAGCCAAACGATGCTAAAGTTCAAAATCTTCAACTGGTTGCTGAATTGCATGATTTGGGGAAAATTACGTTTCCTAAAGAATTGATTGCGAAGACAGGGTCCCTAACAGAAAAAGAAATAGAATTGATACAATCCCATAGTGAAACTGGATTCAGAATTGCAAAATCCACAGGCTATGCCAGAGTGGCAGAAGCAATATTATCCTTACATGAGAAATGGGATGGAACCGGATATCCGTATGGATTGATGAAAACGGAGATTCCCTTTTTATCCAGACTTTTTTTAATTGTTGAGGCATTTGATGTGATGACTCATCATCGGGTATATAAGCAAGCAGTAGATACGGAAACAGCCTTATATGAAATAAAGGAGCAAAGCGGCAAGAAGTTTGACCCATACTTGGTGGAAAAATTTATAGAATTTATGCGTGAGCGATAAAGCAGGATCGTGGTCTGACGCGCTCTATAAACGATGTTAAACCTGGGGGGCCTAAGTCGGCATCTTTCGAACAAAGGTGACGACGGTTACCGGAGTTGAAGAAGGATCAAGAGGGTGCCGAAAAGACATACAGGCCATACTTACGGCTTTCGTTGTGAATGCGAAGCGAATGGTTACGTTGATCGAAAAACTGCAGCCCGCCTCCTAAGGGAGGACGGGCTGCAGTTTTTCGTTAAAGTACCTATTTTTGAAAAAGAAGTGTAGGGGTTGCCCTACTCTTACCCCCAAGAAGAACTGTTTTGCAGGGCTCTCCCAGTGGGCAGGCGATGCCGATAGCGATAACTCTACCCGGTTGAAAGTACAGATGGATTGAAGCACCCAAATACTGTACCAGTCGCTATCCCGTAATGGGAACTTGATCATTAATAGGCCACGAAATGGTTCTGAACAGTTGATTTCGCTATACTGAATGATAGAATTGTTCCGATTCTGGTCATTTTCGGAACTTTGCTTGGAGGGGATACTTTGAAGCGAAATGGGGCGGTAGACGACAGTTATCATCCGCCGGCGATGAAGCACGTACAAGGATGGATTGGAAGGAGGAGCCAAAGTGGACGTCATTCAAGACTTGAAGAAAGAGCGTAAAAAATTGCTGATGGAAGTGGAGGGGTTGTTGTCGTTACTAGCCAAGCCCATTTTAGTCATTGATCCTGACGGGCAAGTTGTTCATGCAAATACAGCCTCTGAAACCATTTGGCGCTATTCCCAAGTTACACTTGCAAACAAAAATATTATCGAGCTGTTGAACGCGCCGTTCCTCCTGGAGCTAATCAAAAAAGGAAATCCGTTGAGAGAGTACCCACTTGAGTTACTTGATGCTGACGGGAAAAACCATTCCTATACGTGCAGAATGCACCCGTTGTTCGTAGAGAAACAGGTAGAAGGAGCTATTTTGCAGTTTACGGAGTATGTTGAGCAGGAAGCCAAAGAGAAAAGTAAAAAGTACGTAACCCGTTATACATTTGACGATATACGCGGTAACAGCCAGGATATCACTGCTCTAAAAGAACGGGCAGAAAAAGTGGCAAAAGGTGATTCGACGATTCTGATCCGGGGAGAAAGTGGTACCGGGAAAGAAGTGTTGGCACAAGCGATACACGGGGCCAGTTTACGAAAAGATGCTCCTTTTGTCGCACTTAATTGTGCCGCGATTCCCGAGTCCTTGCTGGAAAGTGAGTTATTCGGCTATGAAGAAGGGGCTTTTACCGGAGCGAAAAAAGGAGGGAGAGCAGGACGTTTTGAAATTGCTGACGGGGGGACGTTGTTTCTCGATGAAATCGGAGATATGCCGCTCTATTTGCAGGCCAAACTACTCCGCGTGCTGCAAGAGCGTAGAGTTGAACGAGTGGGAGGCGCAGAAAGCATTAAGGTAGATGTGCGGGTGATGGCTGCTACTCACAAGGACCTCGAGTCGATGATTTCCTTGAAACTATTCCGTGAAGATTTGTTTTATAGGTTGAATGTGATTCCTTTATACGTACCACCATTACGCGACCGGAACGAAGATTTGTACGAGCTCATTTACTTTTTCATGAGTTCGTTTGGCAAACGCTTCGGGAAGGAGCCGAAGCGCTTCTCATCACAAGCTTTACAGAAGATGTTTCAGTACCCTTGGCCAGGGAATGTTCGTGAATTAGAAAACGTGGTAGAGTATGTCATTAATTTAGAAATTAACGAGCTTATTACCGTTAATAGTTTGCCGGAGTCGATTCAAAACGGCAAAGAGGACGAAGAGGTGCATATTCCACAAAAAGTGAGAACTCCAAGGATAGGCATTTTTGCGGAATTGGAGATTGAAAAGACAGAAGAACAACTGATTATTGAAGCAATTAGACAATACGGTAACAGTACGGAAGGGAAAGTAAAAGCTGCCGAAGCTTTAGGAATCAGTCTATCTACTTTGTACAGGAAATTACATAAGATTCAGCGAAAGCGTTTTTTGTCAAAATAAGAAATAGTGCAAAATAACGACATTTAGCAAGAAAAACTAGGAATTCAGGAGATAATCTTGAAATTCAGGAACTGAAATTTCGGATTTTTCTGTATTCAAATCCATTGGGAAAAAACAGAAGAGCCTCGGAAACGTGATTTTTCCAGTGTTTAAGCAAAAAAAATAGATTGGTATGATAGTTGCTTAATTAGGTGATCAGGAGGTCCATTCATTATGAAGCAGTATATGCATCAACAGGACGTCAGTTCGTTAGCGAGCGGTGCGATGTATCTGGGATCGGGAGGTGGTGGAGATACTACGTTCATGCAATTTATGGCAGAGGAAGCGATTCGTGAATACGGTCCTGTTCCCTTGCTCTCGCCTTTTGCATTGTCGGGTGAAAAGTGGGTTGTGCCTGTTGCGATTTTCGGATCTCCAGTGATTCTAAGCGAGAAGTTAATCAGCGGTAATGAACTGATTGGGGCATTACATCAGTTAGAGCAAGTAAAACAAGTGACCGCCAGTGCTGTAACGGCAGTGGGCATTGGTGGAATGAATGCCCTCTCTCCTATCCTAACTGCTGCTTTGGCCAAACTCCCGGTTGTCGATTGTGATGGCATGGGCAGGACATTTACCGAATTGCAGATGACGACTTTTCATGCGTTTGGGGTTCAAGCCAGTCCGTTTATCATGCAAAATGATCGAGGCCATCGTTACCAAATCAAAAGGGCATCAAATTTTGAAGTTGAGCAAGTCGGACGCCAAAAGGTGACGGAGATGGGAGGGTGGGCAGCAACCGCCTGCTATCCGATGACGGCTCAAGTGCTGCGGGAAGTGGCTGTACATCGTTCTATTTCACTAGCCGTGCGTCTAGGGGAGAGGGTGAGAGCAGCAGGTGCAGACATTCACCAAGTGTTTGCCGCACTTGTTCACGTCTTGCACAATTCCCTTTACGGACGCCCTTGCAAACTGATGGAAGGAAAAGTAGTGAACCTGCAAAGAAATCTGACAGCAGGTTTACTCATTGGGAGCTTGATTATCGAGGGAGGGGGTTTTGATACGGGGGAACAGGCTGAGGTTTTCTTCAAAAATGAATACCTGTCAGTAAAGCGGGGAAAGCAGACATTGGCTACTGTGCCAGACTTGATCTGTATTTTGGACGCAAGCACAGGACGTTCGATGGCTATTGAAGAGCTTGAGCAGAATATGCAGGTGTGGGTTATATCTATACCCTGTCCATACATGGTACGTCATCCAAATATGTTAGAGGTGGTTGGCCCCGAAGCGTATGGCTTGGAAGGAACATACGTCTCTACCCAAGAGCGCTGCCTTTTGGAACAGGGGGGACAGGAACGTGTTTAGGTTGGGAATCGACGTCGGAGGGGAACGAGTAATCGGTGTGTTAGTGAATGCCAAGCTTGAAATCGTCTGTTCGGCGGATCAGCCCACCACCCCTGATGTTATGGGGGGAATTGCTTCTGTGCTAAACATGCTGCTTACAAAGTCCAAGGTGAACCCGGGAGCTATTGGGAACGTGATGGTTGGGACCACCTATTGCCATAATGCTTTGCTAGAAGAAAAGAACCTTGCCAAAGTGTGTGCACTACGCATAAGTCCGGCAGAATGCCCACTTCCTCCACTCTATGAGGGGAGTGAGGGGCTGCGTAAAGCAATTGGCTTGCTTCATTTTCACATCCCGGGCGGACATGAGGTAGATGGTAGTGTTTCCTTGAATGAATCGTTTCTTGATCGTTTGGAAAAATTGCTGCCAGCCCTACAAGCTGAAGAAATCGAGTCATTTGCTGTAACGGGAACGTTCTCAACCGTAAATAGTACCCACGAACAATTGGTGGCCAAACAGATTCGTAAAGTTTTTGGCGACGACTGTCCGATTACCCTCTCACATCAACTGGGAAGTGTCGGCTTTCTGGAAAGAGAAAATGCGGCAATCCTTAATGCTGCTCTATCCAAGGTGATGATGAAGGTTTTAAAAAGAATGGGAGACCTGCTCCAAGACCATGGGATCAATGCCTCGATTTATGTTACGCAAAACGACGGTTCGCTGATGTCGTATGAAAATGCACTGCATTTTCCCATTCGAACCTTCCGCTCAAGCTCGGCAAACTGCTTTCGTGGAGCCTCGTTTCTCACTAAGCTGAATGACTGTGTGGTTGTCGATGTGGGAAAATCATTTACTTCTATTGGGATGTTGAAACAAGGGGTGCCAAAGGAAGGGGGGCATAACCAAGTAATGCTCGGCATCAGGGTTAATTTTCAAATGCCGGAGCTTATTGCCCTTCCTTACGGTAGTGACCATCGCGTTAGTGAAGCGATGATCGATGCCATTTACTGTGCAGTACAACGATTCCAACCGCGTTACGAACCTCTGCCAATTGTGTTCGTCGGAGAAGGACGTGATCAGGTCATGCCTTTATTTAAGTATCCTTGGGCAGATATCTACTGTCCGGATTATGCGGAAACAATTAGCGCAATAGGAGCGTGTATTGCCCCGTTGAGTGGCAGTCTAGATCGTATTTTTTGTCTGGATCATGCAAGTCGTGATGAGGTGGTACAATCCGCAGCACAAGAAGTACTCAACTACGCAGTCTATGCGGGGGCGGATCCTGAGACGGTGAATGTTCAGAGCATAGAGATCATTCCGTTTGCCTATGTTTCTAATCGATCGTTACGGATCAAAGCAAAGGCATTTGGCAGGCTGCCTTAGTAACAGTTAAGACTGGCTTTACAGCGGATATAGGAAAAATATGAATGTACAGGAGATGATAAATACTTATGTCTGGGTCTGGGAAAATGGCGGACGACTTTTCCATCACCAGGGTGCCAGAGAGCGCCCGGCTTCCCATGTGGGAAATCATGTTGATCAGAACAGGCGGTCTGATTGCCTTATCGCAGTTCATGCTGGGAGCGGCTCTGGGGTATGGGTTGACTTTCTGGCAAGCCTTCTGGGCAACCATGCTTGGCAGCGTTTTGCTTGAATTGGTCAGTTTATTCCTTGGACTTGCCGGTGTACGCGAAGGGTTGTCAACCAGCTTGTTAGCCCGTTGGACGGGGTTTGGCAAGTACGGTTCCGGGGCAATCGGCATCGTTATTGCAATTGGTTTAGTCGGCTGGTTTGGAATTCAGAATTCTGTGTTCGCCAAAGGAGTAGACAGTGCTTTAGGCGGAGTCTTAGGTTTTCCACTTGCGGCTATCATTACGGGCTTAGGTGTTACGCTCATCGTGATTTTTGGCCTGAAATGGCTTAGCTGGACAGCGAAAATAGCTGTGCCTGGTTTTTTGGCAGTCATTTCATACGGCGTTTATGTCGTACTGCAAGATCATTCGATTGGTGAATTGATTGCCTCGCCGCCACCCGGCCCTGTGCTTTCTTTGGGAATGGCCACGACTATGGTGGCAGGAGGATTCATGATGGGGGCAATTATCACTCCAGATTTGAGTAGGTATTGTCGGAGTGGGAAAGACGTGTTCTGGATGACAATGAGTACCGTAATATTTGGTGAGTTGGGTGTTAACCTGATCGCCGTGTTGATGGCTCACGCGATCAAAAGCGCCGATGTCGTGACCATCATATTGCAAACGGCAGGTTGGTTTGGAGCGGCGGTCGTCATTTTCTCAACTATAAAAATCAACGATATCAACCTGTATTCCGCTTCTCTCGGGATTACCGGTGTGATTGATTCGGTATTGGGCAAAAAGGTAAATCGAGGATTGATTACACTCATTATCGGTGCAATTGGAACGGTGTTGTCAGTGGTCGGGATACTGGATAAGTTTGTTGGTTTCCTGATGTTCTTAGGTGTGTTGATACCACCGATAGGCGGGATTATGATCGTGGATTACTTTATCTTAAAGCGATCCAGGGGAATATTGGATGAAAGTAGAAAGCAAAATAAATTACCCGAACATTCAGAAAAATTTAATCCAATCACCTTGATCTCGTGGGCAATTGGCTTTTTTGTAGGGTATTTGATCGAAGCAGGTATCCCGTCTGTAAACTCGCTGTTGGTTAGCGGCATCGCCTACTACATCGGCATGAAAATGCTTAGTTCTATTCGGAAGCGGAAGCCTGGTCAAGAGATCAATGTATGACAAGCTCGTGGAGCGTATCACAAGGGAGGAACAAACATGAGAGTATTGGGAAAACAAGAGATTGAAGACATGGCAGTCGGTGCTGCTTTGTTGGGAACTGGCGGTGGTGGAGATCCGTACATCGGTAAGTTAATGGCGCTGCAAGCGATTGAAGAATACGGGCCGATCACCTTGCTGTCTGTAAATGAAGTTCCTGATGATGCCTTTGTAGTATCCACAGGTATGTTGGGAGCTCCGTCCGTAATGATTGAAAAAGTGCCAAACGGAAACGAAGCAAAAGAAGCGCTCGAAACCTTGGAGCATTTTATGGGGAAAAAAGTATTTGCTATATATCCGATTGAAGCAGGTGGTTTAAACTCAATGCTGCCGCTTGCACTTGCTGCCCGACTGGGGCTGCCTGTCGTAGATGTGGATGGGATGGGACGAGCGTTTCCGGAAATGCAAATGGTGACATTTTATTTGGACGGTATTCAGGCTTCCCCGTTCGTCATTGCTGATGAAAAAGGAAATGTCACGTTGCTAAAGACCATTGACAATCTGTGGGCAGAGCGGATTGCTCGCGCTGCGACGATTCAAAAAGGCGGGGCAGTCATGTTTGCTGTCTATCCGATGACAGGTAGAAATTTAAAGGAAAGTGGTATTCACGACAGCTTGAAACTGGAGGAAGAGATTGGGCGCACGATTCGTCTGTCTAAGGAGGACAATTGCGATCCCATCCAGGAAATTCTTAGTCTTACCGGGGGATTTGAGCTGTTTCGCGGGAAGGTGACGGATATCAACAGAAAAACGGAAGCGGGATTTCTTCGCGGGACGGCGAAGCTGGAGGGGCTAGCGACATACAAAGGTGATGTGATGGAGCTTCGTTTTCAAAACGAACATTTATTAGCGAAGACGCAGGATCGCCTGCTGTGCATAACACCTGATTTGATTGCTGTGGTAGATGCAGAAACCGCGATACCGATCACTACGGAAGGCCTGCGGTACGGATCGAGGGCGGTAGTAATAGGCATCCCCTGCCATCCGAAATGGCGTACGGCTAAAGGAATCGAAACGTGCGGCCCCCGATACTTTGGCTACGACATTGATTACACACCGGTAGAAACGTTGATAGGGAAAGGAGTTGCGCTGAAATGAATTATCGTATTGGCATTGACGTAGGCGGAACCCACACAGATGCCGTGTTGATTGACAGTGATTACCGGATTGTGGCTTCGACCAAAACGCCCACTACCGAGGATGTTACCAGCGGTATCTACCAAGCGATGCGGGCGGTTATCAGCAATGCAGGTGTACCTCGCAGCCTGATACAATATGCGATGCTGGGTACGACACACTGCACGAATGCCATTGTCGAGCGGAAGAGACTTAACCGCATTGCCGTCATTCGCATCGGTGCACCGGCGGCTTTAGCCGTTAAACCGTTGGTCGGCGTTCCGGCTGACTTGCGGGAGCATTTAGGCGGGCATGTGTATGTGGTTGGTGGAGGCCATGAGTTTGACGGGCGAGAAATAGCCAAACTTGAAGAGAATGAACTGTATAGAATTGCCTCTGAACTTATAGGGCGTGTTGATTCAGTAGCGATAACTTCCGTCTTTTCGCCAGTGTCGAAACGGCATGAGCTGCGGGCAGCTGAGATTTTTCATGACGTACTGGGGGCGGATCTACCAGTCTCACTCTCACATGAGATCGGCAGTGTAGGTTTGTTAGAACGGGAAAATGCCACGATCTTAAATGCAGCAGTAATACATGTAGCGAAAGAGATGACAGAAGGCTTTGTCCGCGCGCTTGAACAAGAAGGAGTCAATGCCAAAGTCTTCTTCGGACAGAATGATGGCACACTCATGAGTATCGAATACGCAGTCAAGTATCCAATTTTTATGATTGCCTGCGGCCCGACGAACAGTATCCGTGGTGCCTCCTACTTAACGGGGCTAGCAGATGCGTTGGTTGTAGATGTGGGTGGAACGACAACCGACATCGGTGTGTTGGTGAAGTCGTTTCCACGAGAGTCTTCGCTCGCAGTAGAAATTGGCGGAGCGCGGACTAACTTTCGCATGCCGGATATCATTTCGATCGGTGTTGGCGGAGGTACGATGATTCGTAGTAAGCAAGAAGGAGGGGTCACCATTGGTCCGGAAAGCGTCGGCTATCAGTTACAGGAAAAGGGGCTCGTTTTCGGAGGTGATACACTGACTGCTACCGACGTGGCTGTCGCTCTAGGTAAAGCAGAGTTGGGCGATCCGTCAAAAGTGGCTCATCTGGATAAAGTTCTTATGGAGAATATATATGCGGCGCTGGTCGAAAAGGTGGAAGTGGCAATTGATAAAATGAAGACGAGCAGTGAGTCGGTTCCGGTAATTCTGGTTGGGGGTGGAAGCATCCTTTTTCCCGATCATCTGAAAGGGGCATCCGAAGTGTTGCGACCAGAAAATTTCGGTGTTGCCAATGCGATTGGAGCTGCTATTTCGCAAATCAGCGGGCAAATCGAAAGAGTTTTTACCCTTGGCGAATTGGACCGTGACGTTGCATTGGATATAGCGAAAAAAGAAGCAATCGATGAAGCGACAAATGCCGGCGCTGACCCCGAGACAGTCGAAATAGTCGATATTGAAGATGTTCCGTTGGCGTATCTTCCAGGAAACGCTACGAGAATTCGCGTCAAAGCTGCCGGCTCACTTAACGTGAAGGAAGCTTAACATTCAATTAGGAGGGGCTACAGGTGAAGATGATGCCTACCTTAATCGTACAAAGCGAAGCAGAGCTACGGGAGTTCATCGGGTACCCAACGAAAGATGTAGAAGGTAAAAAACTGCCTGTATTTGAATCCGTAAGTCGAGAATTTATCGCACATTCACCTTTCGTCTGTGTAACGACACGGCAGCCGAACGGAAGCATCGACTTGTCTGCGCGGGGCGGCTTGCCTGGGTTTGTCCATGTGCTGGATGATCGTACACTGCTCATTCCCGATCATCCAGATAATCGTTTAAGTGACAGCCTAGAAAACATTCAGGCTAATCCTTTTATCGGTCTTATCTTTTTTATTCCGGTGGTCAATGAGACCTTGCGGATCAATGGGCGTGCCCACGTTGTTCGGGATAAGGATGTGCTAGCTACTCATTTTCCCGAAAATCAGTGTGAAGCGGCAATAGCAGTCACGGTAGTGGAGAGTTATCTGCATTGTGCAAAGGCGTTCATTCGCTCCCGTCTGTGGGATTCTGCTGCACATGTGAATACTCAGTTGACGTTTACACATCAAGTGGAGACGGTCGTTCGTCGGACAGAATTGGACGAACAATGCCAAATGTTTATCCGTAATGCCCCCTTTCTCTGTCTTGGATCAAGCCTAGTAGAAGGCGGAGCAGATGTCTCTCCGCGGGGTGATCCCAATGGATTTGTCATGATGCCAAGTGAAAACACGATGTTAATTCCAGATCGTCCAGGGAATCGACTGGCTGACAACTTCCGTAATATTCTCGTCAACCCTCTACTGGGAGTGATGTTTTTTGTTCCGGGGATTGACTGGGCACTGACGGTTCACGGCCGAGCATGCATTGTCAAGGATCCTGAACTACTCGAACCACTGACTGTTCAAGGAAAAAGACCGGCTTTGGGAATTTGGATTGACATCGAAGAAGTTTTACTGGCTCATAACCAAGCATTGCAACTCTCGCTTTTATGGAATCCGCAAGTTCGGATTGCACGAAAAGATTTCCCATCGTTTGGTCAGATGATTGCCAAACAGTTAGCGTTCCTAGGTAGTCTAGGCGACACGAATGCTGATTCTTTGGATCGTTTTCTCGAGTCGGAAAACAAAAAATGGCTGTACTGATGTCTTACTGACCACCGACCTACCCACCCAACCAATGAACAAGATCGCCCTTCCCTCCTTCTTCTTACCTGGGCAGAAATGGAATGGCAAGTGGTAATACGTTACATACTATCGAGGATAGGATTACCATTACCATGACCTGAAGGTGGAGAAGGGGTAAAGACGAAAATGGCTAAACACCAAGGAGTGGAAGGCAAAAACATACACAGAGGGTCGATTCTGGGTGTGATCATTGCGGGGGCCATCGCCGCTTTGCTGAACCAGACGCTATTAAACGTCGCCTTGCCAAAACTGATGGAGCAGTTCCACATCACTACGTCGACGGCACAGTGGGTCATTACGATTTACATGCTGGTCAATGGGGTCTTGATTCCCACAACGGCTTTTTTAATGCAAAAATATACGACAAGGCAGCTGTTTATGACGGCTATGGGGCTGTTCGCCACGGGAACGCTCATTTGCGGGATAGCCCCCAGCTTTTCAATCATGCTGATAGGGCGTGTCGTACAGGCAGCAGGTGCGGGAATCGTCATGCCACTGATGACCAACGTCATTTTCAATATGTTCCCGCTCGAAAAAAGAGGATCAGCTATGGGGATTGTCGGGATTGCGATGGTGTTTGCCCCGGCGATTGGTCCTACGCTGTCTGGTTGGATTGTCGAGCACTACTCATGGCGGCTGTTGTTTTTCATTATTCTCCCGATCGCACTCATTGTGCTTGTGATCTCATCCTTTG
Organism: Brevibacillus sp. NRS-1366; assembly: GCF_050467985.1. NCBI lineage: Bacteria > Bacillati > Bacillota > Bacilli > Caryophanales > Paenibacillaceae > Brevibacillus > Brevibacillus sp. NRS-1366. Next base: position 69,421 of record NZ_JBITPN010000053.1, read on the forward strand.
TCTTGAAAAATGTGACCGAGACCAGCAGCCCACGCCTCGATGTTTGGGGAGTTATGCTCTCGACGATCGGGTTTGGCAGCTTGCTCTACGGCTTTAGCTCTGCGGGGGGGCTGGGCTGGAAAAACACAGAAGTGATTATCATGCTTCTCATCGGCTGTATCAGCCTGGTGCTTTTTGTTTGGCGCCAACTAACGATCGATCACGCCATGCTGGAATTTCGCATTTTTCAAACGCCAACGTATACATTGGCCGTACTCATCAGCCTGATGGTAAACATGTCTCTGTATTCCGGGATGATTCTCTTGCCTGTCTACGTTCAAAACATCCTGCACTTTACGCCCGTACAATCTGGTCTGCTCTTGTTGCCGGGTAGTATCATCATGGGAATCATGTCACCGATAACAGGAAGACTGTTTGACAAATTTGGAGCGCGGGGGCTGGCTTTGACCGGGCTTGTGATCACGAGCGTGACGACTTTTGGATTCACCAAGCTGAGCTTGTACACAAGCTACACGTATCTGGTCACCCTTTACACGGTGCGGATGTTTGGCCTGTCGATGCTCATGATGCCAGTAATGACATCCGGTCTGAATGCCCTTCCGCTGAAATTAAACCCGCACGGAACAGCCATGTCGAATACGATCAATGCGATTGGAGGGGCTTTGGGTACTGCACTTTTCGTGACAATCATGACTACAAAAAGTGCGGCCCATACGGCTGACATCGTTCGAAGCCAGCATATTAACCCTGCGGATCAGACACAAATGGGACTAGCTACCATGCAAGGAATGGCGATGGGGACAAGCGATGCTTTTTGGATCGCCACCATGTTTACCGTGATGGCACTCATACTGGCTCTCTTCCTGCGGAATAACACGCCGCGAAGAGACGAGGTCACCGAGAAAAAGCGCGTTCCCCAGCTTTCCTAGGCTGCTGGAAATGGAAAAAGCGTCGCCCTGATGAGGGAGCGACGCTTTTTTGTGCGATCTCATACTTACGCTTGCTTGCGCATAGCACCAAGCTCTTCGACGATGGCAGTCATCTCATTGATGCCAAACGCGGACTTTTTCTGCACCATTTTATACAGGTACAGCAGGTCCTCATAATGCTCCAAATCAAAATCCTCTGGGCGCATGACAGCGGTGTTTGCCATATTCAGCTTCGCTTTGATACCCTCGATGATCACAGCCAGGTTTTCTACCGTAGGTTGATTCAGGTCAGCCATTCTATTACTCTCCTCTCTTCAAAACAGGATGTTATTTCGTCAGCTGTCCACGAGTGACGCCCAATTGGTTGGTTGCCTTGAGGGTACGCCATACGTGTGTGCCGCTTACTTCTCCGCGCAGTGCTTTGCGATACAGACTGATGACTTCCGCTACACGCTCTGGCTCTTCTTCCAGGAACTCGATCCGATAGCTGCCTACATTCAATGAACGGAATTCTTTTAAATACTCCGCACCTGACTGGTCAATCGCATTGTAGACCGTATTGCGGCAGCCAGTATCTACGCGAACCGGATGGGAAAAACCTACACGGTCCTTGAGCGAGATGCGGGAAGTTTCACAAGGCGTTCCGCAGTTCGTATGATCAGTACCTTCGCTCATGAAAGTGCAGTAAACGCAATGCTCGGTGTGGAACATTGGCATGTGCTGATGAATAACTAGTTCCATATTTGCCGCATTGGAGCGACTGAGCAAATCGACCATCTGTTGAATGTTCAAATCGTAGGATGGCGTGACGCGTGTCAGACCAGCCTCGAGGAACAGCTCCACAGCCTTGTGATTGGCTACATTCAGCGAAAAGTCGCCAATCAGCGGAATGTCGATTTCACCCTTGCGTGACAAGTAGTAGTAAAGTGCCCCTGTATTGCGTACGAGAATCGCATCAGGCTTGCTTTTCGCGATCAGCGCCAGTACGCCGTTTTCATCCGGCATATGGATGCGCATCGTTGCAATACCGATTTTTTTCCCGTATTTGTGCGCGAGCTTGACTCCTTCTGGATACTGCTTGACGAACTCAAAGTCAGCGTAGAGGAAATCCACGTCGGTCTGTGCAGCGGCCTCCAATTGCTCAAGCGAACGGCAAAGAGCAGTCAACAGCGGTTTTTCCACAGGCTGCTTCATAGGAACATCTGCGTACACGTTAACATCGTGATGATGGTAGACAGGTGGTTTGGAACGCAGGAACATCAGCTGCTCTACTGCTTCCCGACGCATACGGTTCAGCTCACTGACAGGGACGATCAAATCTGTGTCCAGATCAACGGTCAAATCGCCCGCTTCCAGATGAAACAAGGTTCCGCCCAGACGGCTCAATTGATCATGCAAAAGCTCTGCGGTCAAAGGACGCTTGAGAGCGGCCTCCAAAGCCATTTCCGATGGAACCGTGACGGCGTGATTCGCCTTTTTATCTACCCACGTCACACGTAAGCTTTCACCAAGTTTGCCGCTCGCATGAACAGCTAATGGGAAAGTATGGTACGGCTTTTCCGTCTCAAATGTTTTACGCAGACGTTTGTCCAACTCAGGATCGCTGGTCTTCCATACGCGGTCCCCTACGTGGAGACGCTTCAGGTTGACGTCATTTCGGCCCATAACGATTTCGTACAGACCTTTTTGGACTTCGCCTTCTACCTTTTTGCCGCGTGTAAGAATATCGTAGATGCGTCCGCCTTCTTCTTTTTGCGTAGGGTCTCCCGCGTCAAATACGATGCCATCCCCGCGTTTTACGGGAGAGGTGACTTCTACTAATACAGCGCTACTCATCAGTTTTTTGACTGTGCCCAAAAATACGCCGCGGCTTTTCGGGAACGATCCGTCAACGAGCTGCTTGTTGTTTGTCCCGGTCAAAAATCCGTGGGTGAAGCCCCGAGAAAAGCTTTGCTGCAATTCGCGAACTTCCTGCTCACTTGGACCTATGTCTTGACCTGCAAAATAGCGTTCGATCGCAGCGTTGTATTTGCTCACGACGTTCGCTACGTATTCCGGCGTTTTCAGACGTCCTTCGATTTTAAAGGAAGTGACGCCTGCCTCAATCAATTCAGGTACCAGATCAATGGCAGCCAAATCTTTTGGCGAGAGCACGTAAGCGATGTTGCCCATTTCTTTTTGGACTCCATCTACCATCAAATCATAGGGCAAGCGGCATGCCTGGGCGCATTCACCGCGGTTGGCGGAGCGGCCTCCCCACATCTCAGAGGTCAAGCATTGTCCTGAATAGGAGACGCATAGCGCTCCGTGCACAAATACTTCCATAGGAAGCTTTGCTTTCTCTCCGATCTTTTTGATCTCTTTCAGCGAGTTTTCCCGGCCCAGAACGACACGTTCCATATCAAAAGGCTTGGTAAACTCCACTGCTTCCGGTGAGGTGATCGTCATTTGCGTAGAGCCATGGATCGGGAAGTCAGGCGAGATTTCACGAATCAGCTTTACGAGACCGAGGTCTTGCACGATAACCGCATCTACCCCGGCATGAATACAGGCATCGATTAGCTCGCGAGCGTCCTCTAATTCATTTTCAAATACCAGGATATTAAAAGTAAGAAATCCCTTTACACCGTACATGTGCAAATAGGACATAATCTCAGGTAAATCCGCCATATGGAAGTTCTCCGCTCGCGCGCGGGCGTTGAACTTTTCTACTCCAAAAAAGACAGCATTCGCTCCGTTAGCAACGGCAGCCTTTAAACAGTCCCAATTTCCGGCAGGGGCCAACAATTCAATATCTTCACGCTTAATACCATTTCGCATGTGTATGTCTTACCTCCAAGGTCTTCAAACAAGCTCTTCTTCATCATAGGGAAATGTAAGGGCCATCGCAACAAAAACATCGACTCTACCAGATGTTGAAAATGTCCCTTCCAGACAGACTGGAAAAAATGGTATTCTGTAAGAAAAGTCCAAAAATTTGATTACGATCAGAGGAACCGATATGCCAATCATCAAAGACATTCTCCTGCAGTTTCTATTTATTATCGTCCCTGTCCTATTGTTCAAAAGTGTCTGGCTGGATCGTTCAAATTTACACAAACTGGATATCAAAACATCTCTGGTAGTTTTGCTCAGTTCCGTAAGCGTTATTTCTTGTATGAGCTTCCCTGTACAATTCGGTGATGATCTACAGTATGATTTTCGCTCGATACCTATCATTATTACCCTGCTTTACGCTGGTTATATCCCCGGCATTCTGACGATTATCGTCATGATTGCTTTTCGGCTCTCTCTCGGCGGAGAGGGTATTGTTGCCACGATCTTTAGTTGTATTGTCTATACAAGTCTTACCTGTCTGTGGGTGAAGCGGTGGTATAGCTATTCATTTCGCAAAAAGATGGGAGTTATCCTGCTAGTGGGCATCGTGAAGCAGTTGTCTGTGATGCTCGGAATGCTTGCGGTATACCTCTCGAATGACTTGTCGACCGAGGAGATATATACCCATTTGCGACCCATAGCTGAAATTGGTGTACTGAGTCTGGTTGTATTCGGAGCAATTACCTATTTAATGGAATTCATCCGAGAGTCGTACATCATCCGCATCCAGGTCGAACGATCAGAAAAACTGAATTTGATCAGTGAGCTGGCAGCGAGTGTCGCCCATGAAGTTCGCAATCCGCTTACGGTAGTGCGCGGGTTCGTGCAGCTTTTGGGAGAGGAAACCAAGCCGCACAAGAATGAGTACATACGATTGGTATTAAACGAGCTGGATCGGGCGGAATACATCATATCCGACTACCTGAATTTGGCAAAGCCTCAAGCGGATAGTAAGTCGCGTCTGGAGATTACATCCGTCGTAGGGGAAGTAGCGGCTCTCATGGCTTCCTATGCCGTAATGAACGGAGTAGAAATCGTGACGAATTCCAGAGAGGAGTTGTTCATCTACAGCAATTCCGCCAAGGTGAAGCAAGCCTTGATGAATCTGATAAAAAACGGCATCGAGGCGATGCAGCAAAGTGGAGGAGTCCTGTTCATAAAAGTAGAGAGAATCAACGAGCACATCGTCATCTACATCCGGGACGAGGGCGTAGGAATGTCCAAAGAACAGATTGCCCAGATCGGCCTTCCTTTTTATTCGACCAAAGAAAAAGGAACCGGGCTCGGCCTCATGGTTAGCTGTCGGATTATTGAGTCCATGGCTGGAACTGTCCAAATCAAAAGCGAGCAGGGTAAAGGTACACTGGTAACGATTCGTTTGCCCGCTGTGCCCTGACCTGGAAAGGAGGCGAATATGGGACATGAACAAGCAATGTGGGAAAAGCTGTTTTACGAGCTGGCCTGCATCAAAAGTGAAATGAAGGCGTTCAAGCTGGAAACGCGAGCAGAACTTTATCAAATCAAGGCTGAGCTGAAAGAATGGCAACAACGTATCGAGCATCAACGGCTCCCAAACGAAGGGGAATAGACGATGATCAAATCGCAAAAAAAGTGGTGGCAAAAGACGCTCAAAGCTATTCTGGCAGCAGGCTTATCCGTGTCGCTGGCGGCATGCGCACAAACAAAGGAAGCAGCAAAACCAACGGAACAACCCGGGTCATCGGGGACGACGCAATCAGAAGCAGCTCCTCCTACCAAAGAGCCTCAGCAAGTGCTTCGACTGAACAACTTTACCGAACCGCTCTCATTGCATCCGGGGCTCATCACGGATGTTTGGTCTTCCAACGTAATTTTCCAGACGTTTGAAGGGCTGACCCGCATTGACAAGAATGGCGTGCCGCAGCCGGCCATTGCAGGTGAAATCAAGGCTTCGGATGATCTGTTGACTTACACCTTTACGATTCGAGACAATGCCAAATGGTCCAATGGTGACCAAGTGACTGCCCAAGATTTTGAAAACGCCTGGAAATGGGTGCTGGATGCGAAAAACGGCTCGGAGTATGCCTATCAGCTGTTTTATGTAAAAAATGCAGAAGCGGCATTTAGCGGCAAGGCGAAGCCAGAAGAGGTAGGCGTTAAGGCAACAGACGACAAGACCTTGGTCGTATCATTGGAGAATCCGACTCCGTTCTTTCTGGAGCTGACTGCTTTCTATAGCTATTTTCCACTGAATACCAAAGTCGTGAGCCAGAATCCGAACTGGGCCAAGGAAGCAGGCCCTGCCTATACCTCCAACGGTCCGTTCAAGCTGGCCCAGTGGGAGCATAAGACCAAGCTCATCCTGGAGAAAAATGAAAACTACTGGGACGCACAATCTGTCAAGCTGACCAAGATCGAGATGAATATCATTAATGACGCGAATACAGAGCTGTCGATGCTGGAGAATGGCGATCTGGACTGGGCAGGTGCTCCGACAGGCAATCTGCCGCTCGATGCGATGGAAACGCTCAAGGACAAAGGATTGCTTGCGATCACGCCAAAAGCAGGCACGTACTGGTATGAGTTTAATACGCAGCAAAAGCCATTCCATAACAAGAAAATCCGGCAAGCATTCTCCTACGCGATCAATCGAAAAGATATCGTAGACAACGTGACTCAGGGAGGCGAGCTGGTAGCTACTGCGGTGGTGCCGCCAACGATGTTTGCCGAAAATGAAAAGGGCTTGTTCCTGGACAATGATGTGGAAAAAGCGAAGCAACTGCTCGCCGAAGGAATGAAAGAAGAAGGCTATGCCAGCATCGACAAGCTGCCTCCAATCATCCTTTCCTATAATACAGAAGATGCGCAGACCAAAATTGCACAGGCCGTCCAAGACATGTGGCAGAAAAATCTGGGTGTGCATGTTAAGCTGGAAAATCAGGAATGGAACGTCTACTACGAGAATGTGAAAAATGGTAAGTTTCAGGTAGCGCGGATGGGATGGACAGGTGATTTCAACGACCCGATCAACTTCTTGGAGATTTTCCGAACCAAGGAAGGCAATAACCACACGAGATGGGAGAAGAAGGAGTATGCCGATCTCCTGGCTGCCTCTTCCAAGGAAAAGGATGCTGCCAAGCGCAAAGCGATCCTACAGGATGCAGAAAAGATTTTGGTCGACGACATGCCGGTTATTCCGTTCTATTTCAAGTCGACCGTATATGCAAAAAACCCCAATCTGAAAGACGTCGTTATTTCAGGACTGGGGAACGCGCAATACAAATGGGCCTATTTTGAATAAAAGAAAACGAAGGGCTGGTCGCTAGGATTCTTCCACGACCAGCCCTTCGAATACGATGGAGACCTTCTCTTCCATAATTTCTTCCAATGCCCATGCCCCTTCATTACGAACCCAGTCATAAAGAGCATTGTAATAAATGTTTTCCAGCATGTTGGCAGCGACGAGAGAATTGAATTTGCTTTTCAGCTGTCCTTTTTCTTGTGCTTCTTCGATCAAGTCCGCAAAAAGCTGGCGCAGCTCAAAATACATGTTTTTTTCATTTTCCAGCACTTTGCGATGCTTCATCGAAGATTCAACCACGACCTTGATGAAGTCAAAGTTGGTAATGGTGACTTCATTCATGATTTTATAAATACGCAGCACCTTTGCTTTGCAATCGTCACCAAAATCCCACTCATCACGGCGCTCCTCAATCTCATGCAGCCGTTCGTAGCCCCAGTTGGCAAGGATGGCTTCTTTTGACGTGAAATGCAAAAAGATCGTGCCGCGAGCGACATCCGCTTCTTCTGAGATCATGTCGATCGTGGTTGCTTCAAAGCCAAATGTTTTGAATAGCTTGATAGCCGAACTGAAGATTTTATCGCGAGTCTCGCGCTTTTTTCGTTCCCGTCTTGTCGTCAAAAAAGAAACACCTCCCTGATTCGTATGCTTGATTATAACACAACCATTACCTACAAAAGAATTGATACACAAAGTTCGGGCAAAAAACGCTAAAAAAAGGATAGACTTATGGGAAAGTCGATTGTATATTTATATACTATAATGAATAATTATTAAATCATACCAAGCTGCCAGAGCGTGGAGTGGAGGAGTGTAAAATGAGTGTTGCTAAAGCGCTGACGGTACGTCAGGCAACGATGAGAGACGTTGACGCCATGTTGGAAATTGTTAATGAATATGCACAACAGGGGTTGATGTTGCCGCGAACCAAATTGTCTGTCTGTGAAAATTTGCAGTCGTTTATCGTCGCTCATGACGGAGACGCGGTAGTGGGCGTGGCGGGACTGCATATTTTGTGGGAAGACCTGGCCGAAATTCGCTCGCTCGCCATCTCTGAAAAGGCAAAAGGAAAAGGCGTCGGAAAGCATTTGGTTCTCCACTTGGTCGAGCAGTGCCGTGTCATCGGAATCAAACGGGTACTTGCCTTAACGTATCAAAAAGAGTTCTTTGAAAAATGCGGATTCTGGATCGTTGCCAAAGAAACGTTGCCGCAAAAAGTTTGGAAGGATTGTATCAATTGTTCCAAGCTGCCCATGTGCGACGAAATTGCGATGATCATGGAAACGGTTTGATATTTTAGGAAGAGCCTTCCTTTTTTTCTTTTCTGGTACTATATTTATGAGAAGTACACAAACATAAAGAATAGTTTGCCAGAAGAGATTGTCAAATGGGGGGCTTTTCTATGAAATTGGGGGCGCGCGTACTCATTGTCTTGTTACTTGCTGGAATTGTACCTTTAACGGCAGCAGGCGTATTTGCTTATCAGGAAACAAAGCAAGCATTGCTGAAAGAAAGTGCGGCTACCCTGGAAGCACTGCGCAACAGCAAGAAGGAGCAGGTCGAAAATTACTTTCGTGAAAGGGCCCGCAACGTGGATACATTGGCTGCATCGGGAACAGTGATATCGGCCTTGTCTTCGTTTGAGGGCATCTGGCATGAGGGGCGGGATTCACCTGCGTATCAGGAGGCAGAGCATACCTTTACAAAGGAACTGAAGATGGAGATAGCCCGCTATGGATTTGCCAACGCATTTCTTTTGAATGATAAAGGGGATGTGGTGTACGAGACGAATCCGCAGGCTGATCTGGGCACCAATCTATTGAACGGCCAGTATGCAAACACGATTCTCGGGAAAACCGTACAAAACGTACTGAAAGTGCAAAGCGCAGAAATGTCCGATCTGGGACGATACGAACCATCCGGAAATACACCTGGCGTGTTCATCGCAGCACCTATCTACGAAAGAGGGTATATTCTCGGACAATTAGCGGTGGAGGTCTCCCTGGATTATATCTCCAGGCAATTGAACCAACGTGAGGGACTAGGGGAGACAGGCAAAATTTATCTGGTTGGATCAGACAAGCTGATGCGCTCCCAGATAGGCTCGGGACAGGAGATGCTGCTGCACCAAAAGGTCGAAACACCTGTCATCGAAAAGATCATCCATACAGATCAGTTTACAGGCACCGAAGAGAGCATAGACTTTCGCGGACAACAAGTTCTGGTTTCCTACGATCAGGTGAACATAGGGAAAGCGAAGTGGGCGATTTTAGCAGAAATGGATATGACCGAAATATTGGAAGGACCGAGCCGCATTAAAAACGCCATGGTCGTGTTTAACGGAGTCGTCTTGCTGCTCATTGTCGCGATTTCATTGTTCACCGCAAACTGGCTGCACCGCTCGTTTCAAGGCTTGCTCGCTGTGACTGACCGGATTGGGCACGGGGATTTTTCCAGTCCATTCCCAAGCAAGCTATTGAAGCGAGGGGATGAGCTGGGAGAACTATCACGATCGCTTTTAACCATGCGGGATCAATTACATACGATTTTGCAGCAGGTACGCCAGGCAGCGACCTCCGTTTCCTATGCGGTACGAGATATACACGGAAATACCGGTGAGATCGCTTCCTCTAGCCAGCAAATTGTGCAAGTCGTAGACCAGGTGGCAGCGTCCGCTGACAACCAGATGGATAAAATGGGGACGACCTTGCAGTTAGCAGTGGATTTGACCAATGATGTCGCAGGCGTAACGGAAAATGTAGAGCAGGTTTCGGTATCATCACAGGAAATGAAGCGACATGCAGAGGCTGGCAGAAAAGCTGTAACGGCCGTGATGGTCAGCATGGAAGAAATCAATCGTTCCGTCGAAGGGGTCACTGATGTCATTCATGCACTGGAGAGGCGATCGCAGGATATTTCTCGGATTATTTCCGTCATTACCGAGATAGCTAGGCAAACAAATTTGCTGGCGCTGAATGCAGCGATCGAAGCAGTACGTGCTGGTGAGCATGGCAAAGGATTCGCGGTAGTGGCAGGGGAAGTACGCAAGCTGTCGGAAGGCACAAACGAGGCTACCCAACAAATCGTGAACATGATCAGCGACATTCAAAAGGATACAAAGGCAGCGGTGGCTCGGATGGCAGAAGGCGCCGAAACGACCGCTCACGGGATGAAAACAGCCAGTCAATCCAAAGAGATGTTCCAGCGCATCGAGGAAAATATTATCCGGGTATCGCAGGAAATGGAGAGGGTCAGTGAGGCTTTCACGAGGATGGCTCCCGACGCCAAACAAGTGGTCACTGTAGCCCAAGAAGTGTCCTCAGCATCCATGCAGGCGGCCGCTGGAGTCCAAAGCATTTCCGCAGCAGTAGAAGAACAAAGTGCAGCTATGGAGCTGATTGTCCAGTCAGCTGATCAGTTGGCTAAGATGGCAGAAGACCTGCGCATATCGTTGTCATCCTTTGTTTTGACTGAAAATTAAGAAAGATGAGAGGCCAGGAAAACTGGTCTCTTTTTGCGATTTTGAAGGATATCCAAACCAAAATGTTGAATGATAAGGACGATGGAGAGTTTCGGGCCGGAGGGACGTAAGCGTGCACAAACTAGATTGGGAACTATATCTGCTGCCGTTCGAGCAAGCTGTAGAAGAAATTAAAGTCAAAATTAAAAATATCCGCAATGAGCTGCGCAAGCGCAAGGAGCACTCGCCGATTGAGTTTGCGGTTGGCAGGGTAAAATCCATCCCCAGCATTTATAACAAGGCAAACCGCCTGCAATTTCCAATTGATGAAAACATTTGCTGGGAGATTAGAGACATCGCTGGTGTGCGTGTCATTTGCCAGTTTATTGATGATATTCCCGCTGTCGTGGAAATGATTCGCAAGCGGGGAGACATGCGTGTCTATTTGGAAAAGGATTACGTCTCCACACCAAAAGAAAGCGGTTACCGCGGCTATCACTTGGCGGTAGAGTATCCGTTAATGATGGCGGATGGACAAGTGACGATCCCTGTGGAGATTCAAATTCGTACCTTGGGCATGAATTTTTGGGCGACGATCGAGCACTCCCTGAATTACAAGTATGAGGGGATTATCCCGTCCAATGTTCGCCAGCGCCTGTTCGAGGCTGCCAAGGCGTCCTATAAGCTGGACAGTGAGATGAACAACATTCGGGAAGAAATCAAAGAGGCGCAAGCTGAATTTACGAAAAAAGAAGTGCCCATGGAATCGCTGCTGTCTTTAGTCGAGCTGGATCTCGACATTGATGCCGGAATGGAAGACATGAGCATAACGGAAGGGAAAGAACAAGAAGATGACAACCATTAATTGGCTTGCGGAAACGGAGAAAAGAAGGGAAGAGCTGCTATCCACTACCCAAGCCTTTTTGCGAATCAAAAGCGTACTCGACCCGGCCACTGCCCGGGAAGGCGCACCATTCGGCGAAGGAATACGTGAGGCGTTGGACTATGCTCTGGGTGTATGCGAGGACGCAGGCATGACGATAAAAGACGTCCGCGGGTACGCGGCGCACGCCGAATTCGGTGAAGGTGAGGAATTGATCGGTATCTTGAGCCACGTCGATGTAGTGCCTGAGGGCGATGGATGGAGCACACCTCCCTATGCGGCAGAAATCGTAGACGGCCGGCTGGTCGCACGCGGAGCAATCGATGACAAAGGGCCGACGATGGCCGCTATCTTTGCTGCCAAAATCGTGATGGAGCTGGGGCTGCCTCTCTCCAAGCGGATACGGTTTATTTTGGGAACGGACGAGGAATCCAGCTGGCAATGTGTCAAAACGTATTTTGAATCAGAAGAAATGCCGACGATGGGCTTTACGCCAGATGCCGACTTCCCGCTCATTTACGCGGAAAAAGGACTGACTGACCTGACATTGCGTCAGACTGTGGAAGCATTCCAGGGCTTGTCGGTTCCGGCTGTACAAAATGCGCAGGCGAGGCTTGTATCTTTGCAGGCAGGTTTGCGGATGAATATGGTGCCTGATAAGGGCGTAGTGACGTTAGAGGCTCTCGGATTGGATAGCCAAACGATTGTACAGAGCTATCGCGAGCACTTGGAGAAGACGGGACTCACAGGGAATGCAAAGGAACAAGATGGTCTCGTGCATCTGCGAATGGAGGGTGTCTCGGTACATGGCATGGACCCGAGCAAAGGTGTCAATGCCGGCACTAAGCTGATCCATTTCTTGCAGACGCTCACGCTGGATGAACGAGGAGCTCTTTATGTCGGCTTTGCTGACCGTTATTTGTACCAGCAGCATTACGGTGTGGCTTTAGGAATCGCGCATCATGACGATGAGATGGGCGACCTTACAGTGAATACGGGTGTGCTGGAATACGAGGCAGACAAGGATGCGTTATTTCGACTCAACATTCGTTACCCGCATTCTGTCTCATTCGATCAATGGTCTGCTGTGCTAGCTGGGCATAGTGCCGAGGCTGGGTTCGCACTGGAAGTGGCCGAGCATTTGACACCGCATCGGGTAGACCCGGGCCATCCGTTAGTAACCACGCTGCAACGAGTGTACACGCAGCAAACAGGAGAAGAAGCAGGGATTATTGCCATCGGTGGCGCTACATACGGACGCTCGCTCGATGTAGGGGTGGCATTCGGACCGTTGTTCCCAGGCCGTCCTGACAGCCCATCAGCGCGATGAATATATACTGGTAGATGATTTGATCAAAGCAACGGCGATTTACGCCCAAGCGATTTACGAATTGGCGAAGTAATAGCAAAGACGGCTGGATGTGTAGAGGTTCCATACACGCCTGCCGTCTTTTTTTGCTGCAACGCTGTGTGATTCTGATCCTGTACCTTAGTTCAACTCAAGACTGGGGACAGCTTTCTTGCTCTCGATCCATTTGATGGAGACAAAATAGGCAACGAGCAGGACCAAGGCGCCGAACAAATAAGGCAGATTGATTTGAACATCGAATAAAATACCGGCAAGTGCGGGTCCGAAAATATTCCCTAGACTCATATAAGCATTGTTCATTCCGGCCACGAATCCTTGTTCATCCCCAGCTTCCTTGGAGAGCAGTGTATTGATCGTCGGACGCAAGATGTTGTTGCATGTGAAAAACAGCATCGTGATGAACATCACATACAAAAATTGACCCGAGATGAGAAGCAGGACGAGAGCGATCGAGGACAGCAGCAGTGTGTAATTGATGGTGGTTTTTTCCCCGAAGCGTCGAATCAGTCTGCTCGTCAGCATAATTTGATTAAACGTGCCGATCAAAGAGCATACCGTTATCAAAATGGCGATATCGCGGGTGGTAAATCCGTAGCTCTGTACAACAAATAGAGGGTATATCGCTTCAAAGTGAGTAAGGCCGAAGGTGAGGGCGAAGACAAGGAACAGTAGAACGAAATAGCGAGACTTGATTGAAAGGGCAATCTGTAAAAAAATGTTAGGTTTTTTTTCTGAGGATTGTTGCCGCAGCAGGCGAGTTTCCAAGGAAAGTGACTCCGGTAACAAGAGAATGCTACATACCATCGCGAGAAGACCGACACACGCAGAAGCGTAAAAAGGTGCTCGAATCCCAAACTCAGCGAGCAATCCTCCGACACCAGGACCGATAATAAATCCTGAGGACATGGATGCCCCCAAATACGACATCGCTTTGGTGCGCTGATCGTTTGTAGTGATATCCGCCACATAGGCCATGATCGAAGGGACCAAAGCAGCAGAGCCGACACCCCCAATCAAGCGTGATACGAACAACAGCCACAACTGGTCTGCGATGGCTGCGAGCAGGTTGGAAATCGCGAACAAGCTCAGTCCAATGACAATCATCGGCTTGCGGCCGCGCTTATCCGCAATGTTGCCGGCAATGGGCGAAAAAAGAAACTGCGACAGTCCGAAACAGGAGACCAGGTAACCAGCTGCTTGTCCACCTGCCCCGAATTCGTTCAGAAACTCTGGTAAGACCGGTATGACGAGGCCAACGCCAAGCATAGCGAGAAACATGTTTACTAATAGTAGTGGAAACGATGGGTGAATAGACACGGATTTTTCTCCTTAGAACTTACTTACTTGCTTCTCATGGTTTTTCTCCAGAGAGCAAATGGATTTTTTGCCTCGTCTTCGTTCTTCAGGTGCAAGATCGGCAATGCTTGTTTTTCATAAGGAAGCGCCAGCTGTTCATAGACGTACTTGGTACTCATGCCGACCTCTGCGGCGTCTTTTTCGGTGTAAGCATAGTAAACAGTTTTGGCGCCTGTCCAGTAGATGGCGGCGAGACACATAGGGCACGGCTGCCCGCTGGCGTATACTTCGCAGCCTTCGAGCGAAGGGCTGTTCAATGTTTTGCATGCTTCCCGGATGGCCTGCATTTCTGCATGAGCCGTTACGTCATGAGTAGCGAGAACTTCGTTTACTCCTGTCCCAATCACTTTCCCGTCTTTTACAATGACTGTACCAAAAGGCTTGCCCTGATTCTTCAAAGTGTTTTCGTACGCCATTTCGATTGCTTGCTGCATGAACGGATTTGCTGTCATTGCGATCTCCTCCCAAATAACATGAGATTTATTTTGCTCCAGCTTTCAGTGCTATACGTTACGTCACTATGCTACCATGAGAGCTGATATACGAAAAATATTAATGAAGTTCATGTTGCTTATTTTTTTCGTATAGAAAAAAGGGGGCGCTTCATTTGGATGTCAAGCAACTGCGCTATTTCATTGCGATTGCAGAAGAGAAAAAGATTTCGGCAGCCGCGAAAAGGCTGCATATGGCCCAGCCTCCATTAAGCCAGCAACTGAAAAACCTGGAGCAGGATTTGGGGGTGCCATTAGTCATCCGCCACCAAAAAGGCTTGGACCTGACGGAAGCGGGTGTCAACCTGTACAAGCACGCACTGAAAATCGTGAAATATATGGATGAGTCACGTCTTGAGGTAAAAGAAATCGGCGATGGCACACGAGGAAAATTGAGTTTGGGGGTCAACACCCTCTCCTCCGACTTATTAGCGGATGAATTAAGGAAATATAAAGAGCGATATCCGCACATTACCTATAAAATTCAACAAAACGAGTCGGCTCAGCTCTGCAAGATGGTCAAGGAAAGGGTAATAGAGCTGGCGATCGTTCGCTTCCCGCTTGAGCTCGATGATTTTTCCATTTTGCATTTGAAAAGTGAACCCTTTTATTTTGTTTCTTCTACACAGGAGGAGCGGTGTGCTGCTGTGATTCGTTTTGAGGAGATGCAAGCCTATCCGTTGATTTTACCGAGTACCGAAGGCTTAGGGGTGTACCATATGATTCTTGAGGAATTTTCCCGGCGTAACTTGGAAGTCAAATTTTTGTCCGAATGCTCGGATATCCCCATGCTTTTGGAGCTGGTATCATCGGGTTTCGGAGCGACCATTGTACCTGAGGTCGTGCTGAAAATGCACAAGGGACATGAGCTTTCGGTCATCAAGATTGAAGAGACGAATTTGAGCGGGGCATCTGGAATTATATGGTTGAAGGACCATTATCTCTCCATGGCGGCAAGACACTTTATTGAGCAAATCAAGGATTCTATCCTTCCTTTCACGAAATAATGATTACATAAGTCTGTTGATAAAAGGAGACTGAGGATGGACGATATTACATTAATGATCAAGGAATTGACGGAAGTAGATGGGGTTCCCGGACATGAGAGAGAAGTGCGGATCAAGATGGAGGAATTTTTACAGCCGCTGAGCGAAACGCTGTTGAAGGATCGGCTCGGGGGTGTATTGGGAAAAAAAACAGGACTGGAGGGCGGCCCAAAGATACTTTTGGCTGGACATTTGGATGAAATTGGCTTCATGATCACGCACATTACGTCGAAAGGGTTTTTGCGTTTCATCCAGCTCGGCGGGTGGTGGCCGCACAATGTGCTTTCTCAACGCGTGAAAGTGAAAACACGCAAAGGAGAGTATCTGGGGATTATTGGATCAAAGCCGCCGCATGCATTGGAAAAAGAAGAGCGCGAAAAAGTGATGAAGCTCAAAGAACTCTATATTGATATCGGAGCGAAAAATGAAGAAGAAGCGAAAGCGATGGGAGTACGCCCGGGTGATTGGGTAGTCCCGGCCAGCGATTTTACGACCATGCGTGACGGCGAGCTCTGGGTAGCAAAAGCTCTGGATAATCGGGCGGGTTGTGCGCTCGCCATCGAAGTGCTGAAGCGCCTTACAAGCGTCGAACATCCGAATGTCGTTTACGCTGGCGCAACCGTTCAAGAGGAAGTGGGGTCACGAGGTGCTGGTACTGTGGCGAAGCTCATTGAGCCCGACATTGCGTTTGCGCTTGATGTTGGCATAGCGTACGATACCCCCGGAAATGAAGCGTATCCGATGACCTGTAACGTAGGGGACGGACCGCTCGTCATGCTGTTTGACGCCACGATGATTCCTCATACCGGATTACGTGATCTGGTAATGGATACGGCTGAGGAACTCGGAATCAACATACAGGTGGATGCACTGGCTGGCGGCGGTACAGACGCTGCTAAATTTCATACGAATGATATCGGCTGCCCGTCACTCGTCGTCGGATTTGCAACACGCTACATTCACAGCCACAATTCGATCATGGCAAAAAGAGATTTTGAGCAGGCTGCTGATTTGCTGACTGCGGTCATCAAAAAGCTTGATCGAGAAACGATCAACGCGCTGTTGGATTCGTAGACAAATTAAACCCTCTTTGTTCTTCGGATATGGGAGGGTTTAGTTGTTTTTTTGCAACGACTCATTTAGTATAGGTAGGATAGGAATCCGAGTGGACAAAAGTCTGCCTAGGGATGATTATGATTGACGGTAGCCGGTTTTTTCGCACCCACTGTCCATGCAGTCTTTGGTGTGGCGAATCGGACCGCTTGTGAAAGGAAGTGGACACCATGGCAAAATCGTTTGCGTCTTTTGGCTTTCGACCGGAGCTGATGCAAGGGATTCAAGACCTGTACTATAAAGAACCAACGCCGATTCAGGAGGAAGCAATTCCACTGATTTTAGATGGAAAAGATGTCATCGGACAAGCCCAGACGGGTACGGGAAAAACAGCGGCATTCATGCTGCCGATCCTCAATGGAATAGAAGCGGGCAAACGAGATATTCAGGCGTTGATCCTCACGCCAACACGCGAATTGTCGATTCAAATTGCAAAAGAAGTAGAGAAGCTGGGGAAGCATTTGAATGTAAATGTACTTTCTCTGCACGGTGGTACGGACATTGACAGACAGCTGAACAAACTGAAAGAAACGGTACACGTAGTCGTAGGAACTCCAGGCCGTGTATTGGATCATATGAAGCGGGGCTCGCTTCATTTTGGACGCATTTCCACACTCGTACTGGACGAAGCAGACAAGATGATGGAGATGGGGTTCCTGGAAGATGTGGAGCAGGTCATCGTCCACACGCCATCCCAGCGCCAAGTGCTGCTGTTCTCGGCAACCATGCCTGATCTGGTGAAAAAGCTGGCGCATCGCTTCATGAAGCAGCCGCCACACATCAAAATTGAGGGCAAACAAAAAACGGTTGAGAAAATTGAGCAATTCTACTACGTCGTGAATCAAAGCGACAAGACTGACGCTCTTGTGGACGTACTGGAGCAGGAACAGCCGTTCTTGACGATCGTGTTTGCTAATACGCAGGTGCGTGTGCAGCAGTTGACAGCGCGTCTGCAGGAAAATGGACTCGCAGCGCAAGCACTGTACGGGGATTTGTCACAAAACAAGCGGGAGCAATTGATGAAGCAATTCCGCGACATTCGCTTCCAATATTTGATTGCAACGGATATCGCGGCACGTGGCCTCGACGTAGAAGGCGTGACACACGTCATTAACTACGACCTGCCCAATGACGTAGAAAGCTATATTCACCGTGTCGGCCGTACAGGCCGTGCTGGACAAAAGGGAAAAGCGATCTCGCTCATATCTCCTCGTCAGAAAAACTTAATGGGTCGTTTCGCAAAAGCAACCAAGGCATCCATCGAAGAGCGCATTTTACAGGCAGGTCGCCATTTGGATGCGGGTCGTCGCGAGCGTGCAGAAGAACGGGAAGCTCATTACGTCGAATTGCGTGCGCAACAACAGAAGGAGCAGAAGAAGGAAAAAGACAAAGAATTCGCTCCGGTTCGCGAAGCCTTGAAGAAAAAGGCGAAGGTAAAGCCAGGCTACAAGAAGAAGCTGGCGCGTGAGCTAGATGAATTACAGACCAAGTACGAGCAAAACCGCAAAAAGGCAGAAGCCATCGCGGCACGAAAAGCTGGAAAAACCGCGGGGCCGACTGCCAAGAAAGCAGGAAAAGGCGGAGCAGGACGACCAGCCCAGGGTGGCAAGCCGTTTCGACCGTCTACAGGGAAAGGCAAAGGAAGAGGCTAAAAAACTAAATGGGCTTACTGAAGACTGTTTCGATACCATTCGTATCGGGGCAGTCTTTTTTGGCTGCTTACAAAAAATAATAAAGTGAAATACGATAAAAACTTACATTATTCTTGATTATTTGATAATCGACTTTCATAAATGAATTCGCTGCTATAATGAGAGGAGGAGGGATGACATGGACCGTATAGATGAACAAATTCTACTTTTGTTGAAAGAGAATGGACGAATCACCAGCTCGGATATTAGCAAAAAGGTCCATCTATCCGTACCAGCAGTCTCGGAACGTATACGCAAGCTCGAGGAAGCAGGCATTATTGACCATTTTACCGTCAAGCTCAATCGCGAACAGTTGGGGCTTCATCTGATTGCATTTATTATGGTTCAACTAGAGCGGCCAGAGCATGTATCGGGATTTCGAGAGGCGATCTTGCAAACAGATCGTGTATTGGAATGTCATCATCTCGCTGGTTCCTATGATTACTTGCTCAAGGTCGCACTAAAAGGAACGGCAGAGTTGGAGCGGCTCATATCGGACACCCTCAAGCAGATCGAAGGAGTCACCAAGACCAACACGATGATCGCCCTATCTACCATGAAAGAGGAGATGTGAGAAAGATGGCCGTATGGGATGGTCTGCTGTTCGGAATGCTTCTGCAGCTCTCCGTTGGCCCCGTCTGTCTGGCCGTTTTGCAGCAGTCGATCACGCGAGGTTTTCGGCATGCATGGAGGATGATTGCAAGCGTGGCCCTGGTGGATGCATTTTACATGGCTGGTGCTATCGGCGGGTTGTCTCTACTCTTGCAGCTACACTGGGTCAAGCAACTCGTGTTGATCGGAGGCGCAGTTATACTGGCCTGGTTTGGAGTGGGTAGCTTGCGTTCTAAAGTAGGAGAGGGGAGGACAGAAAGTGAATCCCCAGAACATGGGAAGGAACGGGGGAGCAGTTTTTTATACGGGCTGTCGCTGACCTTGAGCAATCCATTGACGATCCTCTTCTGGTCAGGGGTTTTCGGATCGCTGATGGCATCCCACAGTGTGCAGGGCGGGCTTCAACTATTTTTCTTTGCTGGCGGATGTCTGCTTTCGACTCTTTTCTTCCTTGGTCTGGTCGCTATTCTTGGAGCGTATTTATCACGCTTTTTTGTACCGAAGTGGCTACAGAGGCTTAATATCGTGGTGGGCCTGTTTCTGATCGGTTTTGCCCTGATCCTGCTCCAAAAAGGGTTGTCTCCCGTGAAATAGTGTTTTCCTCCCCACACATTGTGGGTAATATATAGGTAGATAGAACCCTGCGTGCAAAAGACAACAAAGTACAGGGTACGAGGAGAACCAGCGATGACAGATAAATGCTTTACATGCGGCAACATTTTAGACCCTGGGGAGCACAGTTGCAAAGTATGCGGGCAGAACGATATGGATGACTACCGGATGATTCGGAACTATGTGAGAAGCTACCCGAATTCAAACGCCATGCAAATTGCCAACGCGACGGGTATTTCCGTATCAAAAATATTGCGTTATATTAAAAATGGCTCATTGACTGTAGTTGACAATCATTCTCGCCGAGGGAGATAACGAATTGAAACATTGGAAAGCCCATGCCGCCTTTGTGGAGGTAAGTGGGTTTTTTCGCATGCGGCAGGAAGAGAAAGCCAGCAGGGAGCCCATCGTGTCAGAAATTGGCCGAACATGAAAGGAAAAGCTAGAATCGTGGCGAATCATAGTGATTGAGGTGAGAAGATAATGAAGGGATCCCGTGCACAACGTTACCGCTCCCGGCGGAGGAATGATTCAGAAGTAAGCCGGTTTTGGATCATGGGGTTGCTTTTCTCACTGCTGGTGCTCGCTTTTGAATTCTTGATCGAGATTCCCGCTGAAGCAAATTGGCTGCAAGAAATGGAGATGGCTTTGTTTTCTGCCAGCTTCACTTTGCTCGCTTTTTATTTGCTTGGGCTTACCTTTGCCTTTTCCCGCCAACAAAAGGCAGGGAAGATCAATCACCAGGTCATTATTTACGTATGGCTGGGGGCGATCTTGTTTCATTTGTTCCTGCTCATCAGCAATTTGTCCAATCAGCATGTCTATAAAGCAGGGATCATTTTATTTTTAGGCCCTCTTTTTTTAACTGTCTACCATTTCATTACGTACTTGTCTGAATTGCGTGCAGAGCGTGAGGAGCAAGAAGCCGCAACGACTGCATCCATGGAGCGGACAGCCTATCAGATGATTTTGGAGGGCAGCAAGGTATACGGAGAGATCAGCCGTTTGAAAACAGAGTATCCCGAAGTGGAGCAGATGCTTCGAGCCAACGATTTTCACGATAAACTGGAGCGATATGCCCTGGAAATGCAGCAGTATTTGCAGGTCAAGCAATTTGAGCGCAAGGACGTGGAGCTGTTGGAAGGGCATTACCTCTATTTGGAAAATCTGCTGATCCTGGCGAAACAGCATCCGGGAATTATAGAGTCCCGCATGTACTCCCGTCGTGATGACTAACTGTGGACAAAAGGAGAAGGTGAAACATGTTCTGGAAAAAGGACAAGGGACTTGCGGACAAAGAAACAGCAGCGACAGCAGTAGAGGCACAGGTACATAAAGCAGATGAATCGCAAAGGGAGATGAAAAAGGAGCTATCGGCCATTTACGAACAGATGGGGACTATTATTTCTTCACACAACGAAGTGAACGCACAGCACGATGAGCTCGGTCAACTGGCGTCACAAATGAAGCAAGTGGTAGAAAAGATTCGGCGCATTAACGAGAGCGACGATGAATCCGCCAACCAGCTGTTTGAGAGAGGCGAGCGTCTGACCTCAATTTGCCAGCAATCGGTTGAACGCTCTGATGAAGGCAAAAAAGCGATGAATGAGGTCGTACAGGTCATGAACACGCTGGAACAGGATTTCGTCAACACGTCTCGTTCCATGAGCAGATTGGAAGAGCGCTCTTCGGAAATTACGAGTATCGTCAAGGTAATCAGTGATATTGCCAATCAGACGAATCTTTTGGCATTGAATGCAGCGATTGAAGCAGCGCGTGCTGGTGAGCAGGGGCGCGGTTTTGCCGTGGTGGCGGACGAGGTACGCAAGCTGGCAGAAATGACAGCAAACTCGACGAAGGACATCGCAGATTTGATCGGCAAAATTCAGGAAGAGACAAAAGAAGCGCTGGCGAATAGCGAAAAAAGCAGCAGCGCCATCAAAGACGGGCTTTCCATCAGCAAAGATGCTTCGAGTAAAATGGAAGGAATCGTTCATGCCTTCCATCATGTGAATGAAGAAGTGTCTGGGGTTATGCAAATTATTGGGCAGCAAAAGCACTTTGCGGGTGAGGTTTCGCAGCAGGTAAACGAAGCGAAAAGCTTGCTGGACGAGCTGAATGCAAATTTGGTGAGCCATGTAAATGAAGCGGGTGAGGTTGACCGGCTCCTGCAGGCAAGTATCAAAGATGTGAAAAAAGTATTGGCCTAGTATCTTCTTTATCCAATTTAGTTGAAACGAAACGTCCCCTTCCTGAGTCTTAAAGGAAAGGGACGTTTTATTTTCATTCCTTCGAACGAGTTGGAAGAGCCTTTTCCAGCATATACCGGTAAACGGGAACTTCATCGCCTTTTTCTACAGCTATAAAGTTAAAGGTGACGTAGCTGTCAACAGATTCAGGCTCCATTGTGAGTGCGATAAAGTTGGCATTGGGTTGATCCATCTGGTACACATAGCTTCCTGCGGGGAATGTTTTGGTTTTCTCTGACACGTTGGTTGTCACTTGATTGGTAAAATGCCCATTTTCATAAGTTGGATTTACTTTGTTGTCAACGACAGTGTAGCTTTCCACAGCAACGGTTGTTTCCAGTGACAGCTTGCTGACCTTGACACCGAGATTTTGGAGTTTAGTGGCAATGTCATGGTAGGCAGGCGGCATGATATACGCTGTCGGACGTTCGCGTTCCATTACAGGATACGCATCTGTCGAGCTTACCCAATCAATGGGGGCCGATACCTTTTTTGCCTCTGCCAAATCAACGACGACGAGCGATTGATTCGGAATCCGTTTGTTTTCACTGAGGACCACGATTTTGTCATTGTCGTTTGCTTTTCTTCCCTTGTCGCTGATCTCTTGACGCGCCTTTGCTACGGCAGCCTTTACTTCGCTGGCGTGGGCAGCGGTCGACTGGATAAAAGACGAGTGCGCGTGTACCTGACTGTAGACGCGGCGCTCAAAGTCAGCCCGGCCGATACCAATTCCCCGTGTTTCGACCAGGAAGGTCAGCGTATTTTTCAGGCCAAGGGCATTGCGTCCAATCCGTGTTTCCGTGCTTCCTTCTGTGGCGGTTACTTTCCCGTCCTTGCCTTTCGCAAGCGTAAAGTATGCGTGGTGAGCCAGCTCTTCCTTATCCAGTGCTTTTTGGACGTCTGCAAGCAACAGATTGTCTGACATTTTGCGCAGCGACTCGGGGATATTTAGGTTTTTGGCAGAGGAGATCAGCACGTCATAAGACGAATTGGCACCTTTTGTTCCTACATCGGAGAACTGACTGTAATTTACGCCATACTCGTGGGCATCCAGGATGACATCCGGTTCGTACTCATTGATCGCGTTGTGTATGGCCTGGACTTCCGGATACTCGACTTTCATGTAATCGCGATTGGCATCCTGATTCGTTGCTATGTAGCGCTTGAAGCTATATGACCCATCGGGATTGATTCGAGGCACGATCGCGATGTTCACCTTGTCTAGCAGTTCGGCACCCAGCTTTTCTTCGCTTAACCATTTAGCGAGCACGAGAGCCGATTCACCAGCGGCCGGTTCGTTGCCATGAATTTGCGCCTGCAGCCAGATAAGTGGTTTGTCCTTGTTTTTCTTTACATTGCTTAGGTCTTTGCTAAAAATCAACAGAGGAATGTCACGCCCCTCCAGCGATGTGCCGATCGTGACGAGCTTGACTTGCTTGTTGCTTGCTGCGAGCTCGGTTATGTAAGCCATCATTTCTTCTTGAGAGGTGAATGCTTCCTTGTTTTTTTGAAAGGCTGGCGTCTCGAAAGAAACATCAGGCTTGGGGAAAAGGGCTTCGATGTTGGCAGGCTGCACATAGCTGGGGCCATATCCGTAGTACGGTACAAACTGTTTCTCTGCCATCGTTTCTTTTGCAGATGCTTTCCCGACAGCAAAAGACAAAGGCAACACAGAAACGCTTGCAAGTAAAGATACGACTAGAGCTGTTGTAACGGCCTGGAGTGGCCTCGATAGATGTTTTTTTATCATAGTGTCCCTCCTCAATAGGCAGGCTATAGCAACTTAGGATAAAATTATCAGATAATTACGAAAAAATGAATCAACCTCTGTGTTCATTTTACTTGGCAGAAAGTAGGACTATCGTGTGAGTATACTTGAATAATATGGTATTATTTTCATAAGCTTACAAAATATGTGTATATTCAGGCAAAAAAGTGAGGAGAATTTTTTCAGCAAAAGAGTAGGGGGATGACATGGTCAGAAAAGAAAGCATTCTGTTCATTTTGATTACGGCCATCGCCATATGCACCTTTTTTCCCGAGTATTCAGCATCTAACCAATGGGCGAAGCCGCAAGAAAAAGAAACGATCACGCCCATAAAAGGAGCCGTGCACAAAAAAATGGAGGTTCGTTTTGGGGACGGGGATTCGTATTGGATGCATCAGGTTCAAGGGAAGCAAAACGAACAACCGTATACCTTTACTGTACCGATTACCAGCACAGGGAACGTGACGTTTCGCTATCGTGAGTATACAGAAGCAAATCAACCATACTGGAAAATCATCAACCTGAAGGACGCTCGGGACCTGCCTCTCGTATCCGGTTTTATTGAAGCACCAGACATGCATATGTGGCTGGGAATGCCTACTGTATACACGGACAAGGGGAGAGGGACCATCGACGAAAAAAGGGAGCTGTCCCTGCCCGTAGAAGTCAGGAATACGGCGAGCGGCTTTGTTCTGCAAATCAAGCTGCCGATTCGCGCGGGGCATACAAGTGAAGCATGGGCATTGCAATCGAGAGAGCCGCTCGTCTCCTGGGGGGACCCTATTCTGGAAAAGGTGTGGCTCGCTCTTGACGTGACCCAAAATGCAAAATGGTTGTATGACGGCTATTATTACACAAGTCCGTCAACCTATGAACCTTACACACCTAGCTCCTATTGGCGAGTCCCTGAAAATTACGTTCTTAGATCCTTTTTATATACAGGTGGAAGCAGGGCAGCTCGTGATATGGGCTATGTCATGCTGAAAACCAGCTTGCGCCAGCAAGAGCCAGGGGGATACTGGAAGTCCCTGCCCCGTTCACAGTGGTTATATGAGGACTACGGTATTCCAGAGGGCTTCTACGATACCCGTTTTAACACGGGAGCAGCCGATTTGATGTTGCGGGGCTGCATGCAGTATCAAGAAGAGGCCTTTTGCGAGTCGGCGAAGAAATACGCGGTATTTTTCCAAAGCCATGCAGCCTCCAATCACTATGTGATCGAGGGTGTCCAAACGGGATGGCTGGTAGAGGATTACGCTTCCCCTATCAAAAAAGAGGTAAGGACGCATGTTTCTCTCAATCATCAATTGGCGGAAATCAATTACCTCTATAGCAGCTACTTGCACTTTGGCAATCCGACAGATAAAGACTTGGCTGATCTTATGCTCCGTGCTGTCGTGAACCTGGGATCGAAATGGATTTTGGGCAACGGTGATTTGCACTACGCGTATTTTCCGAATGGAACGTTTGGCAGGCCAGACTATCCATATCTCACGTACAACGATCTGGTAGAGACCCAAAGGCTATATCATCTCTTGTACGGCATGGAAGAAGCAACGATTGCGAAGTTGATCACGAGTAAGCTTGCGTGGATGAAGCATAATAATGTTGCCTACGTAAAGTGAGCGGGAAACAAGAGAAGGCTGTTGTTGGCACAAATGTCAGCAGCAGCCTCTTTTTTGGGGGATACCATGCCTTTTATTTTTGCAAGGCGAACAGTGTCAAAAAGCTGACGGCCTCCCGCAATTCCACGCTCAGGCGCCCGGCGATATCCGGGGTGATCCCTTCCTTGTAAACGGGTTCTTCGGCAAGTAAGGAGAAGCCGTTTTCGCAGGCCAACTGTTTGGCTTCCCAGGGCATCAT
This sequence comes from Brevibacillus sp. NRS-1366, assembly GCF_050467985.1. Classification (NCBI taxonomy): domain Bacteria; kingdom Bacillati; phylum Bacillota; class Bacilli; order Caryophanales; family Paenibacillaceae; genus Brevibacillus; species Brevibacillus sp. NRS-1366. The sequence goes on from NZ_JBITPN010000053.1 coordinate 95,020, forward strand.
CGTATTTTGAATGGTAGCTTCCTCATAGAGCCTGCGATAGCTGTGCGCGCGTGGTCCAGCGGTTGGCCCGAGAATACCCAAGACCAGCACTCCGCCTGGAGCGAGCACCCGATGCAGCTCTCGTAATGCATGTAAGGGAGAGGGAGTGAATTCAATGACATTAATAGAGAGGATACCTGCGAACAACTCGTCTGAAAAAGGCAGCTTGCTAATGTCTCCTGTTTGAAAATGCACATGACGCTTCGCGGCTTTTGCCCGGTCATTTGCGAGGCGAATCATTTCCCCGGCAATGTCGACTCCTTCCACTGTGAAACCTAGTTCAGCAAGTTTGCAGCTCGCATAGCCATCACCACAGCCGGCATCCAGTACCGGTCCATTCTGTGCCGAGACGTGGTTCAAGAAAAAAGGCAAGATGGTGCGTCGACTACCTGATTCCCACATGGCATCACTTTTCGCGTGCCAGTCTACCGCAAATTCGTCCCATTGTTTGGCTGCTTGTTCACTCCATTGGCTCATAAAATCGGTACTCCCTTCCCTTTGCGTTGTTCCTCTCATTGTACCAAGCGATCGCTCAATTGCGTACTTTAATTAATGAAAGCGTCTGAGCGTTTTCGCGTTATTTCGCGTTCTTGCATGAGGAAGCGCTTCCAATGTAATCTCAATGTATCTGCAAAACAGTCATAATAAGCCAAAGAGTCATATTTATTGAAAAAGAAGGAAAACGGAGGGGTAGAAATGAGCAACACCGATTTTTTTCCCATTCAAGACTGGGATTATCTCGAGTTTTATACCGGGAACGCCAAACAGACGATGCATTATTTTATCAAAACATTTGGTTTTGAAGCAGTAGCTTATTCAGGCCTGGAGACGGGCTCTCGTGAAAAAGTTTCTTATGTACTGAAGCAGAATCATATGACCTTCGTTATTAGCGGAGCGCTCAATCCGGATAGTCCCATTGCTGAATTTGTGAAAAAGCATGGAGACGGGGTGAAAGACGTAGCGCTTCGTGTAGAGGACTGTGAACAGGCTTATCGCGAGGCTGTTTCGCGTGGAGCGATTCCGATCATGGAGCCTACAGAATACACAGACCAATATGGGACGGTTAAAAAAGCAATCATTGGCACTTACGGTGAAAATATTCACTCCTTTATCGAGCGGAAAACCTATACCGGGCCTTTCTTTCCTGGCTTTGTCCCGTACCAATCTTCAGTAAAAGCAGAGGGCACGGGAATTGTCGGTATCGACCACATTGTCGGCAACGTGGAAGTAATGGATGAGTGGGTCGAATACTACCAAAAGGTCATGGGCTTTACAGCCGTTCAAAATTTTAGCGAGGATGATATTTCGACCGAGTATTCTGCCCTCATGTCCAAGGTAATGCAGAGCGGGACTGGCCGGATCAAATTCCCTATCAACGAACCTGCGGAAGGACGACGCAAGTCACAAATCCAGGAGTTCCTCGAATTTTACAAAGGTCCTGGCGTGCAGCACATCGCGATTTTGACCAACGATATTATTGACACGGTTTCCAAGCTTCAGGCCAACGGTGTAGACTTCCTCTCCGTACCCGATACCTATTACGAGGAGCTGAAGGATCGTGTGGGAGAGATCGACGAGGATATTGAAGCGCTGAAAAAGTTGGGTGTTCTGGTAGACAGAGACGATGAAGGATACTTGCTGCAGCTTTTCAGCAAGCCGATTGTGGACCGACCTACTTTGTTTATCGAAATCATTCAGCGCAAAGGCGCACGTGGCTTTGGCAATGGCAATTTCAAAGCACTTTTCGAAGCGTTGGAGCGGGAACAGGAGAGACGGGGCAACCTGTAGACTCGATTCCTCCCAGTAGGGAAAACCATCCTCAGAGCGGTGTAACACACGCTGGGGATGGTTTTTTATTTGTATTCAGTCTTGTCAGACAATTTTCTTGACCGTCCATCGACCTGCTGTAGATAATGGGGGAAGAGTTGGCAGGTGGGGGGATGAATAAATGAATCTGGCTTTGATGGTGCCTTTGGCTGAGCGGACAGCTGTCTTAATTGTTGCCGCACTGCTGTTTACCCGTGTGCGAGCATTCCGCAGTATATTGAACCAACAGGCTACATGGCGGGAGAAAGCAGTCATGGTACTGATTTTTTCTGCCATTTCTATATTAGGAACGTATAACGGAATCTGGTATCAGGATGCCATTGCCAACTCTCGGGTAATTGGTACCGTAGTGGTTGGACTCCTTGCCGGACCTTGGGTAGGGCTGTTAACTGGCTTGCTTGCAGGTCTTCATCGCTATACGCTTGGCGGATTTACCGATTTGGCATGTGCGATTTCCACCATCAGTGAAGGCTTGATCGCAGGATTGATCTACCAGTTTCGACGTAATCACAACCAGGAAATTGGTTGGACGACGGCACTTGTTGTCGGCTTTATCGCGGAATGGATGCAAATGGGGATTATTTTGCTGGTAGCAAGGCCCTATGCAGAGGCGCTGGCCCTCGTGAAGTCGATCAGCGTACCGATGTCTGTCGTAAACTCATTGGGCGTCGCCATCCTGATCATCATTATTGATTTAGTGAAAAAAGAGGAAGACCGAATCGGTGCGCTTCAGGCACAACGGACGATGCAAGTAGCGGACAAGACGCTTTCGTATCTACGCCAAGGCTTGACGTATGATTCCGCGCAAAAGGTAGCCGAGGAAATTTTGCGTACGACCCGAGTGGCAGCGGTTGCGATTACAGATACGAGATCAGTGCTCGCACACGTAGGGGCCGGCTCGTCTCACCACGTGGTAGGAGAAGGAATTACGACAAAGGCAACACAAGAGGTCATCCTTACCAAGGAACTGATGATCGCTCGAACGAAAGAGGAGATCGGCTGCCGGGAACCGAACTGCTTGCTGCGTTACGCAATATTGGTGCCTTTGATGCGAAGGCAGGAAGTGGCTGGCGTATTGAAATTGTACCAGGATCGTTCGCGGAGGCTTTCAGCAGTCGATTTGGAGCTGGTCCGAGGCTTGGGGAACTTGATTTCTACGCAATTGGAGCTGGCTGAGCTGGAAAAGCAGTCACGCCTTTTGGCTGATGCGGAGATCAAAGCGCTGCATGCTCAAATTAACCCGCATTTTTTGTTTAATGCGCTCAATACCATTGTTTCCTTTATTCGCTTTCGTCCTGAACAGGCCCGTGAGCTGCTGATTCATCTGGGTGAGTATTTCCGGCGCAATTTACACGATTCAGGAGGATATGTCAGCCTGGCTGGTGAACTGGAGCATATCGAGGCGTACCTGGCGATTGAGCGTGCCCGTTTTGGTGACAAGCTGCACGTGGCGTATGACATTGAGCCAGGTGTGGAGCGTGTTACTGTACCGGGTCTGATTTTGCAGCCGCTTGTAGAAAATGCGGTCAAGCACGGGCTGTTGCCCAAACGGGAAGGGGGCACGGTGATGATCAGAGCACGACGTATCGACAGACAAGCATTGGAGCTGACCGTAGCGGATGACGGTGTGGGCATGGATCAGGACCCGTTCCTCCCCTCCGCGGCGCAAAAAGATGGCAAGCGGCGACTGTCCGGTATAGGACTTACGAACGTGCGGAGCCGACTGTTATCTATCTATGGGGAACCGTATGGGATCGCCATAGATAGCGAGCCCGGTCAAGGGACGACCTGCACGATACAATTACCGGTGGGGGTGAATGTGAGTGCTAAAAGTATTCATCGTGGATGATGAAGCACCTGCCAGAGAAGAGCTGCGGTATTTACTCGAGCAGTTTCCCGAGGTGTCTGTAGTTGGTGAAGCTAGCAGTGGAGAAGAGGCGATTGAGACGATCGTTCAGCTCGGGCCAGACGCTGTCTTTTTAGATATCCACCTGCAGGATCGGGACGGTGTTGATGTAGGTCAAGAGCTGCTGGAGTCGATGGTAAAGCCACCGGTCATCATTTTTGCCAGCGCCTATGAAATTCATGCTGTCCGTGCATTTGAGACAGAAGCAGTCGATTACATCGTCAAGCCATTTAGTGAAACCAGGCTTGCGAAAACGATGAATCGGGTACGAAAATTGCTCCGTACCTCACATGCGCTGCACGCGATCGAGACCCCACAGCTAGAAGAGAGACTGCAAACCTTGCTGATGAGCGTGCTGAGCGATCAGCAGCCGCGTCGTGTTCCCGTGGAGAAGAACGGCAAGATCATGCTCATCGATCCGAACGAGATCGTGTTTGCTACCTTAGAGGGCCGTTACGCCAGCATTTATACTGGATGCGAGCAATTTGCTACCTCATTTTCTTTGCAAGAACTGGAGAGCAGGCTGTCTCCCCGGCAATTTTTCCGGACACATCGGGCCTATATCGTCAATCTCTCGCGAACAGCAGAGCTGGTTCCCTGGTTCAAGGGCTCGATTCATTTGGTCATGCAGGACAATCGAAAAACAGAGGTTCCTGTCAGTCGCAATGTAGTGAAGGAACTGAAGAGGCGCTTAGGTTTTTAAGGCAGACCAAAAAGCCGGGAACACAGGTGGATACGCCCGCGTTTCCCGGCTTTTGCCATACAATGCTACAGCTTCGCCAAGTATTCGTCCAGTTGGTCGAAGGTACCGCCAAAGCCTTGCTGCATGGAAGGATGCATGGAATAGAAGAATTGAACCTCTTCCTCAGAGGCGTGAATAGGTCCGCCTTGCAAAGTCAGGGTCGTCTGGCCGTCCTGCTCTGTGAAGGTCACGATATTCAGGATTTCCAAGGGATAGAGCTCGCTGAATGGTGCCCGAACGGTATTCCCTTCTACATCAGAGAAGGAATTCACGAAGACGAGCTTATTTGGTCCTGACACTTCGCGAAAAACAAATTTTCCCCACATCTGGTGGCCGTCCGCGTTCTGCATGCTGTAATGAAAGAGGCCGCCCGGTTGTAAATCGAATGTGGCGATGTGGATGTCGAAGCCTGTTGGACCCCACCAATGCTTTAGATGCTCCGGGTCGGTCCATGCCTTGAATACTAGATCGCGCGGTGCATGGAACGTCCGCGTAATTTCCAAATTGGTTGTTTTTACAGCGTCCAGCTCTTCTGCCAGGCGGCCCAAAGTCGACTTGGCGCCTTCGATCGCTCCATATTTATTGACGGTTTCTTCCAATTCCTCGACGGTTGGGAATACCATCCGCATGGTTAGTTCGGTGGCGCTGCCCTTATCCTCCATCGTCACCGTTACACGGAAGCGCTCGTCCTGCTCATCGTCCCCGTGGGAATAAACCAATCGCTCGGGACGAACAATTTCGATGTACTGAATTCGGTTGATATAGTCGGTTCCATCCGGTCCGTGCATGACGTAGCTCCATACTCCGCCTGGTCTCACGTCCATTTCGTGGATAGTGATCGTAAAGCCTTCCGGTCCCCACCAGTGTGACAAGTGCCGTGGGTCCGTCCACGTTTGGTAGACGATCTCCCGTGGGGCTTGAAATACGCGAGTCACTGTCAATTCCCGACCCGCTACTTTTGCGATTGCGTTGTTCAAAATTTTGCTCTCTGCCATTATTCATCCTCCAAATGTGAGTTTTTGTTTTGTAATTTTTGCAGATAACTGTCCAAACGGTCGAATTTTTCTTCCCAAATGGAGCGGTATCTCTCCAGCCATGCGTAGAGATCTTGAAAAGGATCGGGGCGGAGCTTGTAAAACCGGCGGTTAGCCTGTGCATGCACCTCGACGACTCCGCTCTCATAGAGAATGCGAAGATGCTTAGATACTTGGGGTTGGCGAAGTTGCAGCCGATCGGTGAGTTCCCCCACAGTAAGCGGACCTTCTCGAAGCTGTTCTACGATACGAAGCCGGTTAGGTTCTGAGAGGGCATGCAGTAGCTTGCTTTCAAGGTGTTCTTCCTTAGATGAGGCCATGTTTACTCTAGCAGTCCCCCTTCAATGTGGGTTGCTATCCTCTGTAATTACAATATACCATTAAGGGAATATTCCTGCAAGGGAATATTTAATTTAGTGTTTGTCGGGTATTCTTTTATTTTCTTGTTTTTGACTGAGTTTTATTTATCATGGAGAATGAATTGAAGATTGGAGAAAAAACTCGTAGACTAGAGAGAGTGAAAAGAAAGGGAGATGGGTATGATTCAAGTATATCCTTCAAATTTGAGATATTCAGTCGATATTGGGTGGCTGCGCAGTCATCTCAGTTTTTCTTTTGGGGAGTATTTCGACGAGAACAACACAGGTTTTGGAGTCATGCGTGTATGCAATGACGATGAAGTAGCGGGCGGCAAAGGTTTTGGTCCGCATCCCCACAGTGACATGGAGATTGTTACTATCGTTCTACGCGGGCAGATCAAACACGAAGACAATTTGGGCAATGTCGAGGTGACATCTGCTGGAGAAGTGCAGCGAATGAGCGCAGGGAGTGGAATCATTCATGCTGAGTACAATGCTTCGGAAACAGAGGAGCTAAACTTTTTGCAGCTTTGGTTTATGCCATCCGAACGAGGCTTGACGCCGTCTTTTGAAACATCGCGCTACGATGCACAAGGCATGCTGAATCGGTTACTGCCAGTCGTTTCTCCAGAGGGTGGAGAGCAGGTCGCGTCTATTCATCAGGATATGACGATTTATTTGAGCAAGCTCGAACAGGCAAAGGAGCTGCATTTTACCCAAGAAGCCGGTCGAAGGGTATTCCTGTTTGTAATGGAAGGGAAGCTCTCTGTGAACGATAAAACGCTGTCTACGAGGGATACAGCGCGCATTGAGGAAGAGGCGAGCCTGACGATTGCAGCAGAGGAAGAAGCCTTTTTTATGCTGATTGATTTGCCGTAAAGGAGGGGACAAGACATGAAAGAAACATTATTGGTAAAGCATGCTGTCGGAGGCAGAACCTTTATTGATACGGGAAAAGAGGCTGTAGCTTATGTGCTTGAGCCGGCTGGAGAGAGAGTTCGCTTTCGCCTGAACATTTCAGAGCGGGCACGTGTAGAGGAAATCATGAAGTGGAAAGATGAGCTGAACGTGTTTTTGTTCCAGGAGAAAGACGGACAGCCTACGATAAAAATCTGGTTTTACGTCAAGGACGGCCCTGTTACCTACGATGCCGCATCCGGGCAATTGACGATTATGGCCCACTCCCGTATCGAGTACATTCCAGATCATTTCAGTGCGCATTTGTAAAGACAAAGACCAGTTCAACACATATCACATGTGCAGGACTGGTCTTTGTCTGTTATTTTAAAGCGAAAAATCATCTCTTTTCTTGCGTGATACTAAATAACCCCCCAAGACGATCAAGAGCAATCCGAGGATTCCCCCTACTTGACTGGACATTAGATTCGCTACGAGAAACACAAGAGCTACTGCTGTCAATACTCCAATCGGGATCAGCAGGCCGGTTTTCCGCCCGCCAAAAATGTACAGTTCCGTAAGTCCAAGAGCAGGACCTAGCAGGAAGAACGGCCAAACCGTACTCATATCGCCATCCAAAAAGATCTGACTGAAAAAGAAAAGAGGAGCATAGACAAGCAAAATTCCGCCTGGAACTAACAGCCCTGCACGCTGAGGCCGCGGATTCATGAAGAAGAAAACATGAAATAAGATTGCGGGTATGAGCAGAAAGAATGGCCATAGCTTGTCGATTGCAAGCGGTATGTTCAAATAGGTTGTCATTACAAAAATCGCGCCAATGCCGATTAATCCGTATCCTCCGATTTGTCTCATGAACATATTCTCCTTTTTGGTTGATCTTCCAATTTCTGTATCATTTTAACATACGCTGTAAGTGAGAGAATCAGTCCTGGGACGGAGACACATCAAACAAGTAAAATCCTCCCTTTCCAAAGAGAAAAGGGAGGAGCGACAGGGCCATTTACTCTATCCGATATAGTATTTCAGAGCGAACAAGCCCATGACCACGACAAGCAGGCATGCGGAAAAGACTTTGATATCTCTGATGGTTCCTTGAATCATCGCCATTTCTTTTTTCGTATATCTCATGATCTCTCATTCTCCTCTCAGGATTGGCTGTGAGTTCCTTTGAGGAGACTGTCCACAAATTTCGACCCGTACTTGATCGGCATGAGAATGATCCATATTAATCTGGTTTGGACAATGAACAAAAAGCTGACGATGAGTGCAAGCAGCAAATAAAGCGTATGCTGAGGTTTGACAGGAATGAGATACGCATGTTGTTTCTGTGCAAAAAACTTTACAGATGGAAGCGGTCGATAGCTGACCAGATGAAACACGCCTTTATGAAGGCTCGTATAGGAGGCTGGCGCATCCGAAGCAGTCATTTCGGCAGAGATAGAGCTGCCAGGAAATAAGCACAAGCAGGCAATTAGAATAGCAAGCCAACACGTACCCATGAAAGAGTTGGGGCGAGATATCATCTTGTCCCTCCTAGGCTGAAAAAAACAGTAGATATGGTTTACGGATGAACCGTAGAAAGGTTTCATGGGGATGAATACAATCGAATAATTCTGTCGCTGTATCCGCTTACACTCATGCGTGAATGGTGCATCTCGTGTCTGTTTTTGTACGGTTCAGCCACTATTTGTTTAGACAAGTGGTTCCCTGTGATACCTTGTTCTAAGGATAATTACCTGAATTTTACAGAAATAGATAAGGAGGAGACACAGATGAAAAAATGGCTTCTCTCCATCCTGATTTGGGGTGGAATTGCCGCATTGGGCGCTATTGGATTTGGAATCATTGCGCTTACCCGTGGGGAGTCAGTCAACTCGTTTTGGCTACTGACAGCCGCCATTTGCACTTATGCCGTAGCTTATCGTTTTTACAGTCGATTCATAGCAAAAAAATTGATGGGTCTCGATGACAAACGGGCCACACCTGCTGAAGTGAACAACGATGGGAAAGACTTCGTTCCTACAAACAAATGGATTCTGTTCGGACATCACTTCGCCGCGATCGCAGGTGCGGGTCCGCTCGTAGGACCTACGCTGGCTGCCCAAATGGGTTATCTGCCGGGGACGCTCTGGATTATCGTCGGGGTAGTAATCGGTGGTGCCGTTCAGGACTTTGTTATCCTATTCGGTTCGATGCGTCGAAATGGGAAATCACTCGGACAGATTGCGAAAGAAGAAATCGGTCCTTTTGGCGGGGCCCTCGCCCTCGTCGGAATTATTGCGATTATGATTATCCTGATTGCCGTTTTGGCGATGGTTGTTGTAAACGCTCTCGCAGAGTCGCCGTGGGCTACCTTTACGATCTTTATGACGCTGCCGATTGCGATCCTGATGGGATTGTACATGCGGTATATCCGGCCTGGACACGTCATGGAGGGCTCGTTGATCGGCCTTGCCCTGCTGTTCTTTTCCCTCTGGCTGGGGCAGGCTGTAGCCGCATCGCCAACATGGGGTCCTGCCTTTACGTTTACCAAGGTACAGCTTGCCTGGATGATTATCGTTTACGGTTTTGTCGCTTCTGTATTGCCAGTTTGGCTCTTGCTGGCACCACGAGACTACCTCAGCTCCTTTTTAAAAGTAGGAACGATTGCTATTTTAGCGGTCGGTATCGTACTCACACTGCCACCACTGCATATGCCAGCTTTGACCAAGTTCATTGACGGCACAGGGCCAGTATTTGCGGGGAACCTGTTCCCGTTCCTGTTTATTACCATTGCATGTGGAGCTGTATCTGGTTTCCACGCACTGGTATCCTCGGGAACGACGCCGAAAATGATCGCCAAGGAATCCCATGCTCCGCTGATCGGTTACGGCGGGATGCTGATGGAATCCGGAGTGGCGATCATGGCGATGATTGCTGCCTGTGTCCTTACACCTGGCGTCTACTTTGCGATCAACTCTCCCGGGGCTGTAATCGGAGCGGATGCGGCTGCAGCAGCTGCAACGATTTCCAGCTGGGGATTCACGGTCATGCCTGACCAATTGACAACCCTCGCCAATGATATTCAGGAAAAGACCATACTGTCGCGAACGGGTGGTGCACCCTCACTCGCCATTGGTATGGCAACGATTTTCTCCGGCATTTTAGGTGGCAAGGCATTGATGGCGTTCTGGTATCACTTCGCCATCCTGTTTGAAGCGGTGTTTATCCTGACGACTATTGACGCGGGAACACGTGTCGGTCGTTTCATGGTTCAAGACATGCTGGGCAACGTATTCCCGAAAATGAAAGAAGTGAACTGGCTGCCGGGAAATCTGATCGGTTCTGGCATTATCACGATTGGATGGGGATACTTCCTGCTACAAGGCGTCATGGATCCTTTGGGAGGCATCTATACACTCTGGCCGCTCTTTGGGATCGCCAACCAGATGCTTGCAGCGATTGCATTTACCGTCGGGACGACACTTATTTTCAAAATGGGCAAGGCGCGTTATTCGTGGGTCACGCTCGTACCTATGGCTTGGCTGACGACGGCTACGCTCGTGGCGGGCTGGCAAAAGCTGTTCCATGTGGATCCTAAAATCGGCTTCCTTGCACACGCAGAGGTGTTCCAGAAGGCGCTTGATGCCGGAACCTTGCCAAAAGGGGTAAAAACGATGGAAGCCGCGCAAAAAATGATCCTGAATGACCAGATCGACGCTGCCGTGTGTGCGATTTTCATGGTCATCACGATCGGAATTATCCTCGATGGCGCGCGCTTGTGGATCAATATTCTCAGGGGCAAGAAGTACCCGTTGTACGAAGCTCCTTACATCAAGTCCAAAGGAGACTTCTTCGACGGCAAAGGGCATCACGTGGCATGAGGCGCAAGTTAAGAGCGATGCGAAAATCATGGCGCCGCGTAAGCTCTGCCATCAAGACGATCTTTGGAATGCCGGACTACGATCGTTATGTCCAACACTGGTTAGCGACGCATGCAGCACCGGGCATTTTTCCGATGACGGAGCGAGAGTATTACATGTACGCGCTAAGTGAGCGGTATGAAAAAGGCGGCGTGACGCGCTGTTGCTAGCAGCTAGAAAAAACAGGAGTGTCCCAAAGGTCAGTGTATGACAAAGGGATACTCCTGTTTTGCTGGTTCTACGAAAGGAGCGCATCCTTGGCCATGACTGCATGTACACCGCTTACGCCATTGACAAGCTGTGTCATACGCAAATCAACTAAAAGGCTTGCAAGATTCAAGGCTTCTTTTCGGGCATATCCATGTAATTCCTGCATCCAGTCCAGCATACCGTCGAGAGCAAGCATGGCTGCTTCATGGACATCCTGGTGGAAACCAAAGGTAATGATGGATGTGGTTGTTTCCGCCCGTGGATAGGAAAGCGGTCGGTCCACTATCGTAAAAGTCAGGTCGACAAGCTCCATTGGACATTCGAGAGCGGGGCTTGATACTTCACCGTCGCCTTGGACAGCATGGCCATCGCCAACTGAAAAAAGTCCGCCTTCCACAGCGATTGGTAAAAATAGCGTGCTTCCGGGGACAAGCTCTTTGCAGTCGATATTTCCTCCACAATAGCGAGGGTGAAAGGTCGTTTGAAAGCCATCTTCATCAGGAGGCATTCCCAGGATTCCCATAAAGGGTCGCAGCTTTATTTTGTGACCAAGATGACTGACGCCTGTAAGCGTGGTGTTGTCCAAATCCCAGGTCATAACAAATTCGTCTCCTTCATGAAGACCTAATCTTTTGTTAATGACGCTGGGGAACCCACCTCCGGAGCTCCAGCCCCAGCTGCCCGTCCGAATGTCATTGATCCGTATGGCTAATGTTTTGCCCGGTTTGGCCCCGTGGATATAGACTGGGCCAACGAGTGCATGACCACTGTCGCGGGGATGTTCTCGCTCACAAAACTTCACCTTTTCTCCATCTATCTGAAAGGGACCTGCGTTCCAGCCGGCGTCCAGAGTCTCGTAACGGACGGTATCTCCTGACTGGATAGACAAAATGGGTGACAGCTCTTTAGAAAAAGATCCATGCAAGGTGGAACGATCTGGACGGACGACATATTCAGCCATATAGATACCTCCGCAGATTATCTTTGTTTTTTAACTATACAGAAGCAAGCGGTTGAATGTAAGGGAATTGCAAGCTTTATTTAGGCAATTCTGTGAATGGGTCCGAATGAGTAAGGTAACCCATACAGGCCGTTATATTATTTTCCAGTGCAACCTGTCAGTGCCATTAGAGTGTCAACTGTGGTGTAACCGTAGGTAAAGTATGGTACACTAAAAAAAAGTCATGTTTTAGGTGGCGATACGAGTGCAAGCATCAACACTGGCGGCGTTAAAAGAGCTGACTCTTGAGTGCGCCCGCTCAGCGGGTGAGCTGAGTATGAAGCGAATGAAGGAGCCTTTTACCGTCGAGTATAAAACATCTGCCTCCGACCTTGTCACGGCCGTCGATAAAGAAGTGGAGAAACATGTGATCGACATGATTCTAAAACGATTCCCAGATCATGGGATTCTTGGGGAAGAAAGCACGTTTGCCAAGGACTACACGAAGTACGATACGCTTTGGGTCATCGATCCGATTGATGGCACTACCAATTTTGTGCATCAGCAGATCAACTTTGCCGTTTCCATTGCTGTTTATCATAAGGGAGAGGGACTGGTCGGAGCCGTATACGATCCGTCCAGAGATGAGCTTTTTTATGCAGTGAAGGGAGAAGGGGCTTTTCTCAATGACCGACCTCTTCATCTGGACAGGGCCGTCACTCTGGAGGAAGCGATCCTTTGTACGAGCGTCTTTTGGAACAAGCGGGCCGAGCAAATGGGCATCGACTTGATTGTGAAAAAGTTGGCTGGAAAAGTACGCGGTATGCGCTTGCTCGGCAGTGCGGCGCTGGAAATGTCCTATGTAGCGGCAGGACGGTTGGATGGCTACGTCAGTCTGTCCCTCAATGCGTGGGATTTCGGAGCTGGACGAATCATCGTGGAAGAAGCGGGAGGACGCGTGACCAACATGATGGGAGAAGCGCTACCATATGACCAAAAAAGCAGTGTCATGGCCTGCAACCCTACTTTTTATGAAGAGCTGCAGCATTACTTGAATCTGTCGGAGAATACGGACACAGTTTCGTGAAAAAAGAGCGTGCATAGACCCACTGGAATACGGTTTCCAGTGGGTCTTTGTCTTGATAAAAGGACATAATGGTTACACCTAGTGGCCTTGCGCATATGCTATAAAAGCATGGTTGCGAGGGTGAGCGGGAATAGGCTGTCCATGAAGAAGGCTTGTCTCACATGAGGGGGGATAATGTGACGACCAATACCCTGATCACGGAAAGTATTCAGTTGATTTTACGACATCAGGCTGCGACTGGTGCGTATCTCGCATCACCTGCCTTTACCCACTACCGGTATTCGTGGCTGCGTGATGGCTCCTTTACTGCTTACGCCATGAATTGTGTCGGTCAGCACGAAAGCGCAAGCCGTTTTTACCAGTGGTGTGATCGTGTGCTGAGAAGGCATGAGCATAAGGCGCGAGCTGCGATAGCCGCAGTGAACGCAGGAGACGTTGGAGGAAAAACGGGAAGCGACCGTTTTTTGCATACACGATACACAGTGGCAGGGGAGGAGGTTGCTGGCAATTGGGGCAGCTTTCAGCTAGATGGCTACGGGACGTGGCTGTGGGGACTGGCTGAGCATGTGCAGCGCAGTGGCGAGGATGACTTGATCCAAAGGCTTGCGCCGTCGATAGAACTGACGCTCGAATATTTGACGGCTTGTTGGCGGTTGCCCAACTTTGACTGCTGGGAAGAATGGGGGGATCGGGTTCATCCGGTGACGCTCGCGGCTATTTATGCAGGAGTCAAAGCCATGGAGCGTCACCTGCCCCATAGAGCGGGCGAGCTGACACGTCTAAGTGAGACGATTCGCCATTTCGTTCTTGAGCACGGTACGGCACACGGGCAATTTATCAAGTCAGTAGGTCATGCAGTCGTGGATGCCAGTCTTTTGTGGCTGACGCTGCCATTCGGGCTGGTGCAGGTAGACGATCCGTTAATGGAGAGGACCGTACAGTCTATTGAGCAGGAGCTGTTGGTAGGCCATGGTGTCCATCGCTATGCGGATGATACGTATTACGGTGGCGGACAATGGCTGCTGCTATCGGCGTGGCTGGGCTGGTATTACGCCCGGACAGGGAGATGGAAAAAGGCCCATCAGATAGCGGAATGGATTGTATCCAAGCTAAAGGAAACAGGCTTGCCTGAGCAAGTGCAGGAGCATTTGCTTTCGCCGAGTGAGTATACATCCTGGGTAGAGAGGGCGGGTGAACCGGCAGTACCGCTGCTCTGGTCTCATGCGATGTTTCTCGTACTTGCGTCGGAGCTGGGAGTCACCAATCCCTCATGAAAAAACGCGGCACTTCCCAACAAACCGGGAGCCGCGTTTTTCGTTTATTTATATTACTGCCGACGAAAGCCGTACTCCGACAGCTTGCGATACAGGGTATTTCTACTAACCTGAAGCAACTGAGCTGCCCGGCTAATATTCCAACGAGTTGAATCCAACGTCCGCAAAATCGTTTCCTTCTCCGTTTCCTCGAGAGATTGCCTTTGTGATTGGCGTATGGAAAGGGTGCTGTCCTCGGCATAATCTTGCTCCCATTGCAGGTGTACCGGCTCAATGATTTCGCCGTTTGCCAAAAAGGAGGCCTGCATGAGGACGCTGTTTAATTCACGCACATTGCCCGGCCAGGAATGGTGGTGCAAACGTGAAATTGCATCCAGGGAAAGTGATGTGCTGCCATCTATCCTTTGCAGCAGATGGGTAGCGAGTGCGCCGATGTCGCTACGCTTGCGCAGGGGCGGCAGCGTCAACTGGATGCCTCTCAGACGGTAGTACAAGTCCTCTCGAAAGCGTTTGGCGCGAATTTCATCGGGAAGATGCTTGTGCGTTGCGGCGATGATGCGTACATTCACCTGTTTGCTTTTGACACTGCCAACAGGTGTGATCACTTTTTCCTGCACGGCTCGCAGCAGGGCGGCTTGGGCTCGCAGCGACATATCGCCAATCTCATCAAGAAATAACGTACCATTGTGAGCAGCCTCGAACTTGCCGATGCTCCCCTCGGCTTTCGCTCCGGTAAATGCACCACGTTCGTAGCCGAATAGTTCGCTTTCCACCAAATCCTCTGGAATCGCACTGCAATTGACTGCAATAAAAGGCTGGTGAGAACGTGCGCTGGCAAAGTGAATAGCTTGGGCAAACAATTCTTTGCCCGTGCCGCTCTCTCCGCTGAGCAACAGAGGCATTTCGAGGGAAGCGGCACGAACAGCAAGATTCTTCATGCTCGTGATGCTCGGGCAGGTACCAAAAATATCGTCAAAAACATAATGCTTCTGTTTCGACGTCGGTCGCGGGCGTATGGCGACAGAGCGCCACTGCTTCTGGGAATGATCAGAGATGGTTTCCATCACGTAGCCTTCTTTTATGCGAAACTCCTTGCCCAGACAATCTCGGCCAATAATGCGTTCAGCCGCACGATTGACACGGACAATTCGCTGCTCGTTGTCCAGGGCAAGCAGAGGAGTAGGATGTTCATTCTCTAGTTTTTCCAGGTGACGTAGCGCCAGGACATGTTCTTGTCTGGCATCACTGAGCAAAAGTCGGTTTTGCAAGGCGTCTGCCAGCATCGTTACCAAAGGCAGAATGGATGGCGTATATTGTTCGATTCGGCAACTGATGTTTACGGATCCAATCAATTCACCATTGGAGCCTATTAGGGGACTGGCCGCGCACGCGAGAAAGTGGTTGGTACGGTAAAAATGGTCTTCGCCGTAGACTAGAATCGGCTTTTTTTCAAGCAGCGTCACACCCATGGCATTGGTGCCCATCGTCGTTTCCAGCCAATTGGCTCCTGGGCGCATGAAGATCGTGTCAGCGAGCCCCTGAAATTCCGGGGTGGAAACGGCGTGAATGATCGTACCGCTGCGATCGGTGAGAACAGCGATGTACTCGGCTTGCTTGTACAGAGGAAAAATGGATTCAAAAACCGGGATGGCATGCTCCAGCAGGGGACGGGAGTCTTTTTGTAACGAGAGCACCTGCCTCTCAGACAGCAACTGACCACGTACAGCATCGGTAGGATGAAAGCCTTGGGCATAGCAGCGCTGCCATGATTCCCGAATCATTTCATATTCATGGGAATACACGACTGAAGACACAATTACACCTCCTGACAGGAAATGGTATGTCTCAACTCACAGTTAGTATAGCATGAAAAAAGTACGAAAATTTCAAGAGTTGAGCAGTTGTCACGAAAATCCACACCCGATTGTCCCGTTTTGTGACAGTCTGCTGAAAAGGAAATGGCACAGCGTTGATCTGACAGCTTTTTTAGTCGTTGGTACAAAATCTGCTATAACTAGTCAGTGCAATCGCTTCCAACCGAGCGAAAAGATCTGAGGAGGGGTACGAATGGCAGGAAACAAAGCAGTCGTGTACAAAGGAACAGGGAGAGTGGGTGTCGAGGACATCGGCTATCCGGATCTGGTTTTGCGCGATGGCCCCGGAGTAAACCCACTGAACGTCGGACGCAAGTGTGATCATGGAGTGATTTTGAAGGTTGTCACTACCAATATATGCGGCAGCGATCAGCATATGGTGCGCGGACGGACAACCGCTCCTGAGGGATTGGTCTTAGGTCACGAAATTACAGGAGAAGTAATCGAGGTCGGCAGAGATGTAGAATTTATCAAAAAAGGTGATCTCGTCTCTGTTCCCTTTAATATTGCGTGCGGGCGTTGCCGAAGCTGCCGGGAGCAAAAAACGCATGTGTGTCTAAACGTCAATCCGGATCGGCCAGGATCAGCCTACGGATACGTCGATATGGGCGGTTGGGTAGGCGGTCAGTCGGAATACGTAATGGTGCCGTATGCGGATTTCCAATTGTTGAAGTTCCCGGACAAAGAAAAAGCGATGGAAAAAATCCTCGATTTGACCATGCTCTCTGATATTTTTCCGACAGGCTTCCACGGTGCAGTCAGTGCTGGCGTGAAGCCGGGCTCAACCGTCTACGTCGCTGGCGCAGGTCCGGTCGGCTTGGCTGCTGCCCACTCGGCGCAACTGCTCGGTGCCTCTGTTGTCATTGTCGGCGATCTCAATCCAGAGAGACTGGCGCAGGCGAGGAGCTTTGGATGCGAGACGGTGGATTTGAGCAAGCACGCTAATCTGGGAGAGCTGATTGAGCAAATCCTGGGTGAGCCAGAGGTAGATTGCGCGGTTGACTGCGTAGGTTTTGAAGCGCATGGCCATGGACCGAATCATTCAGAAGCGCCAGCAACAGTGCTGAATTCGATCATGACCGTCACACGAGTAGGCGGCGGACTGGGGATTCCAGGTCTGTACGTTACCGGAGATCCAGGTGGAATTGATGCGGATGCCCAAGAGGGAACGCTGAAAATCCGCTTCGGACTCGGCTGGGCAAAGGCACACACGTTTGTAACTGGGCAAACACCTGTGATGAAATACAACCACTCTCTGATGATGTCCATTTTGAGCGGACGGGCGCAAATCGCCAAAGCTGTAAATGCAACACTCATTTCCATTGACGACGCACCAAAAGGCTATAGCGAGTTCGACGGTGGGGCAGCCAAGAAGTTTGTCATTGATCCACACGGTCTGGTACGCCGCTAAGAGAGGAAGGTGGGGACGATGGAGCATCCCCCTTCCCTGTGGAAGCGGAGCGCTGCTGAGCTGATTGGAACGGCTTTGTTAGTATTGATCGGACCGGGGACAGCCGCTTTTTTAGGGATTCTCACCTCGAAAAGCAATCAAGCGGCAACCCTCGCGGACATCGGTGTCGTCAGTCTCGCTTTCGGGCTGGTTGTGGCGGCGATGATCTACACGTTTGGCAAAATCTCCGGGTGCCATATCAATCCCGCAGTTACGGTTGCGCTGGCATCAGTCGGGCGGTTTTCCTGGAGCGAGGTTCCGGCCTATATCGTGGCTCAATGCGCGGGTGGAGTCGTCGGCGCGCTTGGGATCGTAACTGTGCTGGGAGGTGATGGTGCCGTTATAGGCAATCTGGGTGCGACGGTTCTGTCGGCAGATACGAGTTATATCCGTGGGATCGTCATTGAGGCCATCGAAGCCTATGTACTCATGCTCGTGATTATGGGGGTAGCAGTCGATCAACGGGCACCGGAAGGTTTTGCGGGTCTCATCATCGGTTTGACGGTTGCCGGGATCATCATGATGACAGCAGGTCAGACTGGCTCTTCCTTCAATCCAGCCCGGACCTTTGGACCGTACGTCATCGGCTCGCTGATGGGGGGCAAAATCTACTGGAGTCAGTTTCCGATCTATCTAGTGGGACCGATCATCGGGGCGATTTTGGCAGCCCTATCCTATGACAAGATCGCGTTTTCCCGCCCGCGGGGTCATTTTATCCAGCAATAAAAAGAAACGGCACAGCTCACCTATTATTCACGTGAGCTGTGCCTCTTTTTTCTAGTAGAGGCTCGGCGTCTTTTGCCTTGACAGTAGAGAGTAATACACCGCCGAGCGTCACGACTCCCCCGAAAATGGTGAGCAGGGAAGGGACCTCCCCTAACCAGACCCAAGCGATTAAAAAAGCAAGGGCAGGTGTGAGGTAAAGGGAGCTGGTCGCTTCGGAAGTACCTACTACGGAAGTCACGTACGCCAGAGCCAGGTAAGCAACGACACTCGGGAAAATGCCCAGATACAGTACACTCAGCGTGACCTCGGGAGGCGCCTGCAAAATGGCAGTATCCAGCCCTGGCAAAAAGATCAGTATAAACAATGTCCCTGCCCAGATCGTGTAGGCGGTAAAGGCAAAGGAACCGTACTTTTCCACATAGGGCTTTTGAAAGGCAAAGTAGATACTCTCAGAAAAGGATGCCAATAGTATCAGGAATATTCCGCCACTTAGGTGTATAGGTTCTCCTGTTCCCAGAGAACTTAATGCGACGCCGAGGAATCCCACGAATGCGCCGATCCACCCCTTTATGCCAAATCGCTCTCGAAAGAACAGAAGCGCGAGTAAAGCGGCAAAGATGGGTGTTGTCGAGACAAGCAGGCTCGCCACCCCTGCACTGATTGTTTGCTCCCCGTAATTGAGCGCCGTATGATAAACGGTAAAACCCAATGCGCCCAGCGCCAGGAAAGCAGGGACGTCTTTACGCTCAGGCAAACGTACCCGGAAAAACGGGGCCAAAATCGCTAAGAAAAGAGAGCCTACGAGAAATCGCAATAGAGACAAATGCTCCGGCGAGTAAGCCTCAAGTCCAACCCGTATTCCTGCGAAAGCGGATGCCCAAAGAAAGATACTAATTCCGTGTGCTGCGAAAACGCGACCTTTTGTTTGTATGGACATGGCCTTCGTTCCTCCTTGTTTAGTAAAGTAAAACCAACCACCTTGTCATTCCTTTTCTATGGTAATCAAGAAGTGATAAAATATCTGCAACCACTTGGATGACAAAAAAACCAACCACTTGAGCCGAGATGATCATACGAAGGGGATCGAAGAAATGGCGAAAGACAGACAAAGCCAAGCAAGTCAGCTTCCGAAGTATCAGCAAATCATCGACTACATCAAAGGCAAGATTTCTACGGGGGAATGGCCGATTGGCAGCAAAATCCCGAGCCAACGTGTTTTAGCGAGCCGTTTTGGTGTCAACCGCAGTACGGTCATTACCGCATTGGAAGAATTGACGGCAGATGGATTGATCGAGGGCAAAATGGGGATGGGGACGGTGGTCATTACTAATACATGGACTCTCCTCGCGACCACACCACCGCCGGATTGGAACGAGTATGTCAAATCGGGGCTGCATAAACCGAGCCTGACTGCGGTTCGCAAAATCAATCAGGATGAATTTGATACCAGCTTGATTCAACTGAGTAAGGGAGAGCTGTCCCCGGATATTTTTCCACTCGAAAAGATGAAGCTTGTCATGGAAAGAGTCACGCAGCATTTGGGGAGATTCGGTTACGAGGAACCAAGGGGGTATTACCCTTTGCGTCAGGCACTGAGCAACTATTTGAGACGAATGGGGATAGAGGCATCTCCGTCCTCGATCTTAATCGTTTCCGGGGCGTTGCAGGCTCTCCAATTAATTTCAGTGGGACTATTGCATCGGGGCTCTGCTGTACTCTTGGAACAGCCGTCTTATTTGTATTCGCTGCATGTTTTCCAATCAGCGGGAATGAAGCTCGCTGGATTGCCAATGGATCGCCAAGGGCTGGTCCCAGACGAAATCGCCGGGCAAAGAAGACAGGAAAATAGCGCTATTTTATACACCATCCCCTGTTTTCATAATCCGACAGGTATACTGATGTCGGACAAGAGGCGTGACGAGCTGTTGCGTGTCTGCGAGGCAGAGCGGCTCCCTGTGATTGAGGATGATATTTATCGTGAGCTGTGGACCGAGAAGCCGCCTCCGCTTCCGTTAAAAGCAAGAGACAAGCACGGACATGTTTTGTATCTCGGCAGTCTGTCCAAATCGTTGACACCTGGCCTTCGCATTGGATGGGTGGTAGGACCAGAGCCTGTGATTGAACGGTTGTCCGATCTGAAAATGCAGACGGATTATGGAGCGAGCTCGCTCTCTTCGCGAGTGGCAACAGAATGGCTGGCCAGCGGCTTGTACGAAGAACATATGAAGGAGGTCAGAGAGCAGCTAACCGTACGAAAAGCAGCCGTCATCCGGGCTCTGGAAAAGCACATGAGAGATTTGGCGAACTGGGAGGTGCCACAGGGCGGCTTTCTGCTCTGGTTGAAAATCAAAGGGAAAATATCGATGATGGAGCTGTTTACCAAAGCATTGCGTCACGGAATTCTCTTAAATCCCGGGAATATTTACGGCCAAGAGCCAGAGGGATATTTACGAATTTCGTATGGGTATGCTTCGCTTGCGGATTTGGAAAAAGGAATCGATCTGCTTGGTCAGATTATTCGCAGCCTGGTGCAGGAATAGATAAGAAAGAGAAATGGCGAGGAATGAGCAGGGACAAAAACGTAAAAGTTTTGTCCCTATTTGGCGTTGGAGGAGAGCGTAAGCCCCTTCACATACTGCTGGCTGTGCACGGCAAATTGGGCTGTGATCGGAGAGATCGCCTGCCAGTCTCTTACGGTGAGAACAACCTCACGAGTGATGGGAGGCTCAAGCGGAATGGCACGGACATTGGGAATGACCTCCGGGATGTAGAGCTCGGGCATGATTGTGACACCGATGTACTCTTGCACCATGGTCAAAATCGTTGTCACATCCCGGACCTCAAACGTAATCGAGGGGGTTATGTGGTGCTTCTCCAGCATATTTTTGATGCAGCCATCCTTTGGCATGATAAAGCAGCGGTCGGCGATTTGCGTGTAACTGAGCGTAGCGCTATCTTTTAACGAATGCGTGTCAGGGAGGATGACCATCATCTCGTCTTGCAGCAGCGGGAGGGTCTGCAGCTGCTCGTCTGCATGAACCGTGAAGCCGATGTCGACGACAGAGCTTTTCATCCATGTATTGATCTCGTCATTTTCACCTTCGAGCAGAAGAATTTCAACAGCGGGAAATCGTTTGCGAAAGCTCCCTAAAAGTCCGGGCAAAAACCTAGAGGCAACGCTTGGAATAGATGCGATGCGCAAAGTACCCGAAGCCAGTCCGCGTGCCGCATTCGCTTCCTGAGTCATACAGGAGGTGATCGTCAATATGTCCCTGGCGTGCTGGAGCATCCTTTCGCCGATGCTGGTCGGGGTAATTCCGCTTCGACTCCGATGAAACAAGGATACGCCCAGCTCTTTTTCTAATGCGTGGATCATTTGCGAGACAGCAGATTGTGTAAAGCCGATTTCTTCGGCAGCCCGTGTAAAACTGCCAGCATTAGCAGCAGCGATGAACACCTGTAGTTGTGACAGGGTCAAGGGTAGCCCTCCTTTTCCATTAGATAAATCTTATGAATGCTATTATAAACGATTGTTTTACTAATGGAAGGGTGTTCCGTATAGTAAATGGCGTGGTCACCATTCCTTTAACAAGCATCCTGAGGAGGAGTAGAAATTGCATCCCGAATGGCAACGAATCGCAAACGAATTTATCCAGGCAACCTCCTATCGCGTAGGAGAACTCAAAAAAGGCTGGGCTTCACGCTACGATTTTTCCAAAAGACCCCCAACGTATATGCGTTACGATGAGGCTTTTGTGCGTGTTCCCTTAGGGCAGCCTGATTTTCCGGCGCCGACGAATATGTGGGAGGTTTTGGCGAATAGAAGATCCAAGCGAAATTTTTTAGATGTTCCGATGACCAAAAACGAGCTGAATCTGCTGCTCTGGGGGACCCAAGGCATTACGGCTGACATGGGAGATTACCAACTGCGGACGACTCCATCTGCAGGAGCTCTGTATCCAATCGAAACATACCTTTTGATCAACAACGTGGAGGGCTTGGAAAAGGGCTTGTACCATCTAGATGTAGAGAACTGGTGCCTGGAGGGCTTGAAGCAGGAGGACACGGCAGAAGTCGCTTATCTGCTGACAGAAGAACAGGAGATGACGAGACGCGCTGCTGTCAATTTTGTCTGGACGGCCGTGGTTGATCGTACAAAAGACAAGTATCGTGAGCGTGCCTATCGTTACATCTGGTGGGATGTCGGGCATGTGGCGCAAAATCTTCATCTCGTAGGCAATGGCTTGGGGCTAGGGGTAAGCACAATCGGACACTGGATGGATCAGGATATGAATGACTATTTGGGGATTGATGGCAGCTCACACTTGTCGGTGCTGATGGCATCCGTCGGCAAAATAGCGGGAGGACATTGGCTGAAAGATCGTCGGCCTGAAACAGTGGAGGTTGGTAAAAGCCAGTTCAGAAGACCTGATAAAAAGTTCTAATGTTTTGTAATTGAATTTACAAGATGGTAGCCTACGAAGCTATGATTAACAAGTGGAGTACGCAAGTGGCTATTGATGTATACAGGAATCACAAGCCATACTTACCGGAAGATGGTACTATTTCAGATCGTCTCCTGCACTATGCGTTTACAGATTGGTCTTTAGGAAGAGATCAATTTGGTAGCATCTATACTGTCTTATATAATGGAGATGCTATCATCATTGCCCTTGCTACTGAATTTGTGGGCACTGCTGTAGAAGGTATAATCGTTGGAATGAACATGGGAACAAGAGGGGCAAAAATAACAAAAAAAGTTGATACTATTGTCAACTCAGCTGGTAAGTTAAGTAAATCTGTAATTGATCATGCAACAAAGAAACATGATTTCACAAAGTTTAAGAATCAGATTCCTTACTTACTAAACAAAAATTCGAGGGAGACTGTCGAGAAGATAATAGCTAAGCAGACTTTCTTTAACAAGGATTGGACAAGCGAGATGATTGAAGATGCGGTTCAGAAAGCATATGAGGTCGCTTTGAAAAACGGTGTGAAAAATGATACGGTTACGATAGAATATTTGGGTGAAAAAGTGACTCTTGGTATGCGAGATGGGTTACCACAGACAAGTTTTGGTGACCATGTATATACCTTACTTGATTTTGGATTTTAAAGTTCATGAATCGGTTAAGGGGAGTAATAGATCACACTTCCCTTAACTAAATGGGGTGCAGAGATTATGTTCGTCATTGAATATGATTTTAACATAAAAGAAGAAGAACTTAGCCAATTAAGCTTAGACGAGTTTGAAGGGGAATATGGGGGAATTCTTTATGGACAGTTACTGATTCAGGTAAACGAACAGCGATTTGGATCTTGTGATCCAGATGCACCCGACCCTATACGTGATTTTTTCGAAGCTCCAATCATAGCATGGCTAGGTCTATTATGCGAAGTTGTGATAATGAAACAGGATCATCCATACGTTGCTTTAAATTCAATGGATGAAGTTTTTTTATGGTTCGAATTTTTAGATATTGATGATGACGTTCTTCATGTTGCTTTACTCTTGGTCGATCGGGAATATACTAGCAATCGCTACTTGGTGACTGAACAAATAAATCAAATATCCCAGTGTTTGTGGAAAGAAGAGATTAAGAAACAAGAGCTTATTGACGAGATTTTATTAAAAACAGAAAAGCTGGTTAATTATTTGGAAACTGTTAACCCCGTTATTATTAATAGTAGAAGTATGCAGGGTCTGCTAAAAAAATACGATATTGTTAAATCCGTCATATAGTCACTAACGATATGATTTGAAATGTAGCATTGTTATCCAGTCCAAAGAGGTCGGGATTCGATGCGAATGAACAAGCCAAAGCAAGAATAGCAGAGGCGGAAAAGCAGCAGGCCGCGAACAAGAAAAAATCCGAAGAGCTATACAAAAAAGTAAGTGGAATCCTGGTACTGACAAAATCAACGTACAAATCTTAGTTGCGCTCGTACTCTGAAATCTAAAAAGGAGCAAGGAAATCAGAGGGTTGTAGGGAATGCGATAGGCACGTTGTATAATTATGCATTTTAGCTAAAAATAAACAAGCGCCCGAAGTTTCACGGGCGCTTGTTTATTTTTATATCCGGAATCAGTGTACCAACGAAGCCATGACCGTTTTTGTGTGCACGAGTTACTGTTTTGATAGACGAATTCCATGTGTCAATAACGTATCACGTAGAACAGAAGCCATGAGCTGATATCCGATAACATGCGGGTGGAGTCCATCGTCAGCCAGTTCTTTGCGCAAAGTGACTCCGTCGGCCTCTGTCATGTGAGCGTGATAATCGACGTAGAGAATGTTGAATTCCTCAGCCATCTTTCGAAAGCCTTCGTTGATCGTAATCACAAGCTCATTTCGCTCATGGTTGCGCGTGTAGCGTTCCATACAAGTGGGCAAAAGGGATGCGAGGATGGGCTGAATCCCGTGCTCACAAGCCGCTTTCACCATGGCTTCTACATCGTCTGTTACTTGCAGAAAAATCTCATGAGGGGTCAAACGGTCTTCAAGAGAAAAAGCGTCCATCGCCCATGTGTTGTTGATTCCGATCATGATCACAACATATCGAGGCATGAGCTGGAGGACATCCGCTGCAAACCGACGGCGGGCATGTCCTGTCGTGTCCCCGCCGATTCCGCGATTGACGATGGTATGTCCACTATCACCAAAAAAAGTAGCGACATCCCACCAGTGGGTAATCGAATCGCCGAAAAAGAGAAAGTCGATAGGCTGGTGGTAGTAGAGTAGGGCTTCGTTATGGAAATCAAACTCGTTACGCCGTCTATCTGCTGCCGCTTCTATACTGAAAAAGCCTGGTTTAACCAGAGTGGGACGTTGGTTGTTCACGATTCATCGCCTCCTATCATAAATTGTAGCATGCTCCACAGCAGGGAGTGTTGAAGAAAGAATACTTTTCACTTGATTTTGTTATGTGTAAACGATAACATATGATATTGATAACCATTATCAAAAAGCAAAACTATGTCTACTATAGAGAAGGTGAACACTGTGTCCATTGCCAAAGTCATTCGAGAGCGTCGCTCAATCAAAACCGATTATAAGCCGGATACCGTTTCAGAAGAGCTCGTACTGGAGCTGTTAAATGATGCGGTATATGCCCCGAACCACGGATTGCGTGAACCATGGCGCTTTCTGTTTGTCCCCACTGAAAAAAAAGAAGCGTTCGTGGAGCGCCTGATTACGGTTTATGCACCAGAGGCTCATGAGAAACGCCGGGAGATGTATAGCCAGCCGGCAGCGTATCTGGTCGTCATCATGAAAGAAGACCCGCGTCAAAAACAGTGGGAAGAAGATTTCAGCGCAGTTTGCTGTTTAATTCAAAACTTTCAACTGCTGGCATGGGAGCGGGGCCTGGGTGTGGTCTGGAAAACGAATCCGCACAACTGGGATCCCAAGGCTCATGCGATTTTAGGTGTGCAGCCTGGCGAAAAAATCGTAGGCTTCCTTCACCTCGGCTTTTTTGACACGAAGAATCCTCCTGCCGCTCGTACACGCACACCGGCAGAGGAAAAGTTCACCCGATTTGAATCATAGATCAGTGTCATGTGATAGAAAGCAAAAAGCGAGACCAGCGATTGGGGTCTCGCTTTTTCTTGTGTATCCCTTTTCCTCGCTGGACGTAAGCACTTCCTTAAAAGGCAGGTTGGTTTGTTAAGGCTCTTTGTGAATATCCTTGCAGCTTTTTCTGACGATAAGCGCAGCGGGAACCAGGATTTTTATGCAGCCCTTTTTTCTTTCCATATTATCCAGCAAGGTTTGCATAGCCAGCTCGCCCATGTATTCAGTCGGTATTGCAATCGTTGTGAGCGGCGGACTAGTCATATCCGTAAAACTATGCCCATCAAAGCTGACGATTGACAGTTCATCCGGGACTTTCACACCAGCTTCATTCAATGCTTTCAGGGCACCTATGGCAAGAGGATCGTTCGCAATAAAAAATGCTGACGGAAGCTTGTTGTTTGCCAGTATCTCCTTCATAATTTTGTAACCGTTTTGCGGACCGTTTTCACCCATAAAAATCATAGGGGAATGATTCCCAAGACGTTTTTGCATAAAGGTGCGAAAGAACGTAACGCGTAATTCTTCTTCCGGCTTTTCCGGATTTTCCACAGCCCCGATATATCCAATATCTCTGTGTCCGTTTTGGACGAGATGCCCAAGCCCCAAGTAGACAGCCTTCCGAGCATCAAACCAGATGGAGTCAAACCGATTGTCATCATGGCACAATCCTACAATCACTACATTGTCTGTATTCAGATACTCAACCATTGCATCGATCTCACTTGCTTTGTAGTTTCCAATGATAATAGCCCCTTTATATGATTTCGCCGTTTCCCCAGATGTAGAAAAGACATTGATCAGCTCTGTATTATTCGCGGAAGCTATTTTTTCAATCCCGCTGCGAATAGATAAATGAAAGTCGTGATCAACTTGATTTTGAAAGATGCTCGGCATAAAACTGACGGCTACGTAAAAACGATTTTTTCTCTCCCTCGTTGACTTGTAGCCAAGCTCTGCTGCAACGGCAAGAATCTTTTTACGTGTATCAGCAGACACAGAAAAGGTTTTATCGCGACTGAGGACACGAGATACCGTTGCTTGTGAAACGTTGGCGATGCGTGAGATTTCTTTGATGGTGGCCATGTAAGATCCCCTCCATTTCATAACAATAACAGAGAAATATTTAGTAAATGTGTAGTGATTGTAATCGCTTTGAATTGAGAAAAACGACCCAATTGTTGTTTAGTAAACAATATTTACTTATCCAACATGTCATTTCAAACTTTGGTTAACAGTTAAAAAGTATGGTTATAGAGAACGAAAGCTGCTCTGAGCTGCCGATCATTTTACTAAATTTTTACCTACACGTTTTACTAGGAGGAAGCTTGAAAATGAAGACCTGGACGTACAACCGTGCTTCTACTGAAAAGGATTTTCTTCGAAATGAGGAAGCCTTCCAGCATCCAGACAAAGGATTTTTTATCGTATCACACCGTGGTCATTGGGATGGTCACCCGGAGAACTCTCTATCCGCGATTAAAAGCGCTATGGAGGTAGGGGCAAACATTATCGAGATTGATGTTCACAAGACGAAAGACGGTGAACTCATCCTGATGCATGATGATACGGTTGACAGAATGACCAATGGCTCAGGCAGTGTAGAAGATCTGACCTACGAGCAAATCCAAACTCTTTTTTTGCGCAGTGGTTCAGGTGGTGCTCTCGCGAATCTAACCGAGGAGAAGATACCAACTCTTACGGAGGTCATGCTGCTCGTCAAAGATAGGGTATTGATCAATCTCGATAAAATCTGGGACTTCCGCTACGACGCTTACGCTGTGTTAAAAGAGACGGATACCCTTCGAAATGGACTATTTAAGAGTCGTGCACCTTATCAGGAAGTGGTTGATTTTATTCGCGAAACGAACGGGCAGGCTCTGTACATGCACATGATTCACGAAGAAAATCTGCATGAGCTGGATCTGATACTTTCTGACGTTCGACCGTCTGCAATCGAACTGAATTTTTCAACCGAGGATAGCCCGGTCATTGCCCGAGATACCATATCCAAAATAAAACAAGTGGGAAATGTTTGGATAAATGCCTTGGACTGTTCGATACGCGAGGAGCGTTCAGATCAAATGTCTTTATCCAATCCGGATCAGGGCTGGGGCTGGATTATTGAAGTAGGTGCGAATATCATTCAGACAGATTTTCCGGTTGAGCTGCTTGCGTATTTGCAAGCCAAGAAGATTTTGATCGAGGAGTGATGGCAGATGATTAACATGCAGGCTCTCTGCAAAATCTACGACGGAACGAACCAAAAAGCGGTTGACCACGTTTCCGTTCAGATTGAAAAAGGAGAATTCTTTGTGCTAGTTGGCCCATCCGGTTGCGGAAAAAGTACATTATTGCGGATGATTGCTGGGCTGGAGACCATTTCTTCGGGAGAGCTGCTGATTGATGGACGTCTGGCAAACGAACTGGAACCAAAAGATAGACAGCTGTCTATGGTTTTTCAAAACTATGCCCTTTATCCTCATTTGACCGTTGAGGAAAATATCTTATTTGGATTGAAGGTACGAAAAGTTCCCAAAGAGGAGCGCCAAAAAAGGCTGAGTGAAACGGCGAAGCTGGTAGGATTGGCAGATTTCCTAAATAAAAAGCCGCGCCAGCTCTCAGGTGGGCAAAGACAGCGTGTTGCTCTGGCGCGGGCTATTGTCAGCCAGGCTCCTATCTGTCTGATGGACGAGCCACTGTCCAATCTAGATGCAAAGCTGCGTGGCCACATGCGTGTAGAGATCAAGGAAATTCAGCGAAGCCTGGGAATCACGATGATTTATGTCACGCATGACCAAGTCGAAGCGATGACGATGGGAGACAGGATTATGGTTCTGAATCAGGGCCGGATTCAACAGATTGGCTCACCTATTTCCGTATACAATCACCCGGTAAACGAGTTTGTTGCCAGTTTTATCGGTTCTCCTGCCATGAATCTCGCAAGTGCCCATGTCAATCGGCATACAGGCGGGCTAACGGTCGGCGCGGCCTTCCTCTCGCTGCCGGAAGAAGTCATGAGGCAATTGCCAGGTCATCACGTCCGAATTGGCATTCGTCCCGAGCACGTTCATGTGGATCCTGATGGCGTCGAGGTGGTGTTGAAAGCAGTCGAGGTGACAGGAAATGAGACCATTCTGAGTTTTCGGTTCGGTGAGGAGCTATGGAGTGCCAAGCTGCCCGGGCAGTGGCGTTTGCAACAGGGGGAGAGGGTATCTCTATCCTTCGACGTTAATCAGCTTGCGTTTTTTGATCCGGAAAC
Source organism: Brevibacillus sp. NRS-1366 (assembly GCF_050467985.1). NCBI lineage: Bacteria > Bacillati > Bacillota > Bacilli > Caryophanales > Paenibacillaceae > Brevibacillus > Brevibacillus sp. NRS-1366. The sequence goes on from NZ_JBITPN010000053.1 coordinate 124,144, forward strand.
AAAGAACAGTATTTCCCTCCGAAAGCTAGATGTTGGGGAGGTAATTGCGATATGAACCAGAGCTGGTGGAAAAGAACGACTGATCTGCGGACAGCAGTTATTTTTCTTGCTCCCTCCCTGTTTCTCTTTTTCTTATTCACCTTCTATCCATTGTTTCGGGCTGCTTATCTGAGTGCTCATCTGACGGATCCGACTGGTGCTCCAAGCTTGTTTGTTGGCTGGGAAAACTACTTGTATCTGCTCTTTAGTCCAGAATTCTGGAATAGTTTGCGCGTTACCTTTCTATTTCTGCTATACACTGTTCCAACCAGTTTAGTGATCGGGTTGTATCTTGCTCTTTTGGCGAATGAAAATTTGAGAGGCATTGGCGCATTCCGTGTGCTGTTTTCGTCAACTAAAGTAATTTCGGGCAGCATCAGTGCGATTGTATGGTCCTTTCTTTTTCATCCATCAGTCGGGCTAATCAATCACCTCCTTCCATTTTTCGGTTTCCCGCCTGTCGCTTGGCTCTTGAGCCCTGAATGGTCTCTATTCTCATTGTCCGTTGTGACAGTCTGGGTCAATATCGGCTTCGCCTTTTTGATCTTGCTCGGGGGACTGCAAAATATCGATCAGTCGCTGTATGAAAGCGCCGGGATAGATGGAGCTGGTTTTTTCTATCGACTGCGAAATATTACGTTGCCGATGCTATCTCCTACACTGTTTTTCCTTTCTACGGTGATGGTGATCAATGCCTTCCAAAGCTTTGGGCAGATTGATATTTTGACCAAGGGTGGACCCAACGACTCAACCAATGTGATCGGATATGCGATCTACCGGGAAGCGTTTGAATATTACCAATTTGGTACAGCAAGCGCTCAGTCGATGGTTTTGTTTCTCTTGATGCTGGTGATTACGCTGATTCAGTTTAAAATCTCGGAGAAAAAGGTGCACTACCAATGAGATTGAAAGGAAAACAAAAAGTCGCAACCTACATTCTTTTAGTCATTGGTGCATTTCTAGTCTTTTTCCCCATTTTGTACGCGTTATCCATTTCCTTCATGGGGGAAGGTGAGATTGAAGCGAGACGATTGATTCCCTCCACTTTTACTTTGGCTAACTACGATTACGTGCTAAACGAGCTTCATTTGCTCACGTATCTGAAAAATAGTGTGATCGTGACCATCATTATTACGGCTGCGAAGCTGTTTACATCCTGCATTGCTGCTTACGCTTTTGCCTTTCTTCGTTTCAAAGGGAAAGCAGTCCTCTTTTCCCTCGTGATTTCGACTATGCTCATCCCGGGTGAAGTCACCGTGCTGCCCAACTTTCTAACGGTTCAGGAGCTAGGCTGGATCAATGACATCAAAGGCTTAACCATTCCCTTTTTTGCAACAGCCTTTGGTATTTTCCTGCTGCGCCAGTACTTCCTAACCGTTCCTCACGAGCTATGGGAAGCCTCGCGTGTAGAGGGGATGAGGCATTGGGGGTTTTTGTTTAAAGTCGTGATTCCCTACTGCAAGAGCGGACTAATTTCCCTTGGACTGTTTGAGTTTATTTCCTCCTGGAACATGTATCTGTGGCCGCTCCTCGTCACCAATGAAGAGAGCGCCCGGACAGTTCAAATCGGAATTAAGCAACTGCAAAGCATTGAGGGAGATACCGGCTGGGGTGTTATCATGGCAGCTGTCATTCTCGTTATTTTACCAGCCCTGCTGCTTCTCTTTTTCGGACAAAAGTATTTGCAAAAAGGGCTTGTACAAGGAGCAACCAAATAGCCAAATGTTATGGCTCGCAAAGCGAAAAAAACGATGGGGTGACCGATATGAAGATGTTTAAGACATGTGGAAAAACGGTATTGGCCAGTTTGCTAGCTGTATCCCTGGCAGCCTGCTCGAGTGCAGAGCAATCGCAGCCTGTGCCATCTGCGAAAGATCCTGGGGAGAAGATCACGGTGAATTTCTGGCACAGTATGGGTGGAAAAGCGGGTTCTGCACTGGATGAATTGGTGAAAGACTATAATGCCTCGCAGAATAAATACGTCGTCAAGGCAGGATTCCAGGGAAAGTACGAGGATACGTTATTAAAATTCCGCAACACAAAGGCTTCGCCGGATGCACCCGCTGTGGTGCAGGTCAACGAGATCTCCACCCAGGCAGTGATTGATACCAAAAAAATTGTACCCATTCACACCTTCGTGGAAAGAGATCAATTTGATACGAGTAAGCTGGAGAAAAATGTAACCAATTACTATCACATCGACGGCAAGCTATATTCGATGCCATTTAACTCATCTACACCGCTGCTCTATTACAACAAGGATTTATTTGCAAAAGCCGGTCTCGATCCACAGCACCCGCCGCGTACTTTCAACGAAGTACGGGAAGCGGCTAAAAAGCTGACGATTCGCGAAGGAAATGAAGTAAAGCAATACGGGATGAATGTCAGGTTCGAAAGCTGGTTCTTTGAGCAGTTGATGGCAACTCAGGGCGGATTTTTGATCGATCAGGAAAACGGACGAAAAGGCACCCCGACCAAGGCGAGCATTGCCAGCAAAGAGGGCGAGGCCATTTTGAAATGGATAGATGATCTGAACAAGGACGGTTCTTATGTCAACTACGGGGCCAATGGTGATGATATTGATTCCGCGTTTCAATCGCAAAAGCTGGCGATGTATCTGAACTCGTCAGGAGCACTTGGTACTTTGCTGGATAAAACAAAAGGCAAGTTTGAACTGGGTGTGGCCTACCTACCTCATCCTGATGGAGTCGAGCCTCAAGGTGTCGTGATTGGTGGAGGCTCGCTCTGGATGACGAATCTGGTAGATGATTCCGTAAAAGAAGGCGTATGGGATTTCATGAAATACTTGACGAAGGCCGACGTCCAAGCCAAGTGGCATTTGAACACGGGGTACTTCCCTATCAATGTGGATGCGTATAAGGAAGAAAGTGTGAAAACGGCACACGAGAAAACGCCTGTGATTCAAATTACGGTTAACCAGCTGCATGATACAAAAATGAATACCGCTACCCAAGGCGCCTTGACAACTGCGCTTCCAGAGATCAGAAAGGGAATCGTGAAAGCAATGGAACAAACTATTATCGGAGCGGCTGATTACAAGACAGCGCTAGCGCAAGCACAGGTAGCTGCAGATCGTGCCATCGAAATTGCCAATCGCACGGCGAAGTAAATATATCTAGAAGTGGATGCAAATAGGGGGATAGCCAGATGAGAGATTTGCAAGAATTAGGCAGACAAGTGGAGCAATTGGCCAAAGCTGCAGGTGAACGGCTTGCAGAAAAACGAGGTAAGCATAATGATGTCATGACAAAAGCGAGTCAGATGGATTTGGTCACGGATATGGATAAAGCGACTGAGCGGTATATTGTTAGTCTGATCCGTGAATGGTATCCGGAAGATTTGATATTGTCGGAAGAAGACGCCTTTGAAAACTCCTGGCAGGTTGACTCATTATTAAAAGAAGAACAGTACTGCTGGGTGATCGATCCCATTGATGGAACCACCAACTTTATTCATGGGATTCCGTATTTCACAGTCTCTATCGGTATCGTCAAAAATGGAAAAACACTTGTGGGAGCAGTATACGAGCCATCTGGCAAAGAGATGTTTACCTCGATTCGCGGCCGGGGAGCCTTCCTAAACGGAGAACCGATACACGTATCCAGCCGATCAACGGTTGGCGAAAGTCTATTGCATGTCAGCTATTCTTCTGTATACTGGAGGCCCGAGAGTGAATTACGCAATGAAATGGCAGCCTTTTTTGGCAAATGCCGCAATATCAAGCACGCGGGTGCCTCCAGCCTGGATCTGTGTTACCTGGCTTGCGGCCGCATCGACGGATTTTGGCACCTCAATCCTGCTCCTTGGGATATCGCAGCAGCCATTCTCATTTTGGAAGAAGCGGGAGGGAAACTCACCTCTATTTCGGGAGAGGCTTTTACATGGCAAGAATGCAGTGTTTTGGCATCCAACAACCGGATTCATGAGGAGATTCTCTCGATCAAAGAGCAAGAGGGCTACTAGCACGTACCGAAGGCTTCACCTATATGGATCGAAAAAACAGTGCATCATCTTTCAAAAGATGGTGCACTGTTTTTGTTCAAAAATAAAAAAAGCCCGCCCGATCTAGAAGGGGGCTATACGGGCGGTAAAATGGAGGACGTTATGTCCATCGTAGGGTCTGACAAGATCTATGATAGACGTCGGATATTAAGGAAGAGTAGAGACATCATAAAGCATTTGTTAATTTTTAGGCTTGGTCTGTAAGAAGAGGGCAAGCACCCGTTTTTATCAAACTCGCTGAGCTATAGACAGGCATCCATACAGACAATGGTAGTTTGTCATATGCTGGAGCGAAGCGCTTCTTACTCATAACGACTGGTGCTTCCATCATGACGTGAGACGAGAGGAGAGAGGGCAGATGGGATGCGGACGTGGCTTTGGGTTTGGTGAAGGCAGCTTTTTTTGGATCATTCTGATTATCTTTCTGATTTTTTGCTTCTTTGATGACTAAGGCCAGAGTGTGCGTAAAAAGACTCTGTGTTCAAAAGAGAACACAGAGTCTTTTTTACTGAATCGGACTTATTTCAAGTGCTGTAAAAATTGACGGGTTCGCTCCTCACGCGGCTGACTGAACATCTGCTCTGGCGTGTCACGTTCCACGATAACGCCCTGATCCATGAAAATGACTTCATCCGCTACCTCACGGGCAAAGCCCATCTCGTGTGTCACGACCATCATCGTCATGCCTTCCAGCGCCAGCTCCTTCATGACTTTGAGCACTTCGCCAACCAACTCAGGATCGAGAGCGGAGGTAGGCTCGTCAAAGAGCATGACTTGCGGGTCCATGGCGAGGGCCCTAGCGATCCCTACACGCTGCTGCTGCCCGCCTGAGAGCTGGGCGGGGTAATGATCCAGCTTATCTCCGAGTCCTACCTTTGCGAGAAGCGCGGCCGCTTTTGTGCGTACCTTCTCTTTGCTTTCCTTTTTCACAGTCACAGGACCTTCCATGACATTTTCCAGAGCGGTCATGTGCGGGAACAGATTATAGCTTTGAAATACCATGCCCGTTTGTTTACGCAGACGAGGAATACTTGCTCTCTCTATCTTTTTAGAAAAGTCCAGCTTGACCTCGCCGATTTGAACGCTGCCGCTCGTCGGTACTTCCAATGCATTGAGGCAGCGAAGCAACGTCGTTTTGCCAGAGCCAGAAGGGCCGATGATGACGACCACTTTTCCTTTATCTACGTTCAGCGAGATTCCTTTCAGAACCTGCAGGCTGGCAAACTGTTTATGCAAATCTGTAATGGTAATCATCTACATTCACCTACTTCTTATACGTAACGGTCCAGCTTGTTTTCGATGCGATCCTGGATGATGGAAAGGACGAAGCAGATCATCCAGTAAATGAGAGCGGCTTCCGAATAGACCAGAAGAGGTTCGTATGTAGCGGCAACGATCTCTTGGGCTTTGCGGAACATCTCCGGTACGAGAATAGCAGCAGCCAGAGACGTGTCTTTTACCAAGCTGATAAACGAGTTGGACAGGGGCGGGACGGAGACGCGTGCTGCTTGCGGAAGAACGACCCGCCGAAGCGCTTGCCAATAGGTCATGCCGATAGAGTAGGCAGCTTCCCACTGTCCTTTATGGATAGACAAAATAGCCGCACGGACCACTTCCGAAGAATAGGCACCGACACTGAGCGAAAAGCCGATAACAGCAGATGGAAATGGGTCGATCATTATGCCAACACTCGGTAATCCAAAGAAAATGATGAATAACTGCACGAGCAAAGGCGTACCACGAATGAGCGATACATAAAAACGAGCGATGCCAATCAGTGGCTTGATGCCGGAGAGACGAGCCAGTGCAGTCAAAACAGCGAGAATGAGACCAAAGAAAAAGGATACGATGGCGAGAGTCAGTGAATAGAGCAAGGCTCCTTTCAATAGAGGAAGAAAGGAGCTTTGCGCAATCTCGATCCAACGGTCCAGGCGTTCTGGGTTGTCAAAAAAGTTACTTAGAAACATCTGCACCAAACCATTTCTCAGAAATTTTTAGGAGTGTACCATCTTTATCCATTTCATCGAGTGCTTTGTTAAAAGCATCGACTAATTCAGTGCTGCCTTTGCGGAACAAAAATCCGTTTTTGGCCACATCAGGATCTTTGGCGATAATTTTAATGGGGGTATCCGGCTTTTGTTTCAGGAAGTCCAAGAGCGAGATGCCGTCATTAATAGTAATATCCACGCGTTTGGAAACGAGTAAGTCGATAGCTTGGTTGAAGCCTTCGACACCGACGATCTCTGCGCCGTTTTTCTTCGCGATATCAGTCAGATTACTGGTCAAGGTTTGTGCTGCTTTTAGCCCTTTAATATCCTCAAAGCTTTTTACCGTAGTGTTGTCTTTGTGTGTGACCAAAACCGCTGTAGAAACGGTATAAGGATTGGAGAAGTCGTATTTTTCCTGGCGATCAGGACGGATGCCGACTTGATTGGCTACCACATCAAAGCGTTTGGAATCCAAACCTGCAAACATAGCGTCCCACTGTGTTTCTTGGAAAACAGGCTCAACACCAATGCGTTTCGCGACCTCTGTCACGACTTCCACATCATAGCCAGTCAGCTTTCCAGACTGATCATGGAATGTAAATGGAGAGTAGGTACCTTCCGTTCCGATCAATAGTTTTCCATCTGCTTTTACTTTATCCAACAAGTTTTGTTCTTTCTTTTCTTCCTTAGTAGGTGTGGAAGAATTGTTGCTTGGTTGGGCTTGATCAGTAGGTGCAGCACCGCAACCCGCAAGTGCCACGAACAAACCAGATACTAGGACGGAAAGCAATAGTTTTTTCATAAATGATCCCCCACTAAACCGATGTGAATTGAGTTAGGACAATACTAAAAGGGCCCAACCCATTTGTCAACGTGAAAGAATGATATAGACTTCCTTCACTCTATTACTTCGAGATATCTTCGCCGAACCATTTTTCAGAAATGCTTTTCAGCGTACCATCTTGCTGCATTTCATCCAATACTTTATTGATGGCATCGGCAAGCTCGGTGCTTCCCTTTCGGAACATAAAAGCGGTTGGCTGACCTTGTTCGTTTTTCGCTACGACCTTGATTGGAGTATCTGGCTTAGCTTTAAGGAAATCGAGCACGGACAAATTGTCGTTGAGCACGACGTCAACGCGTTTTTGGGCAATCAGGTCAATCGCTTGGTTGAAATTATCGACGCCGACTATCTCTGCTTCGTTGGCACGGGCGAGGTCAGCATAGTTGCTGGTCATAGATTGACCTGCTTTCAGTCCTTTAATATCTTTGAAATCTTTTACCGTTGTATTATCTTTGTGGGTGACCAGCACTGCGCGAGAAATGGAGTACGGCTTGGAAAAATCGTATTTCTCCTGGCGATCAGGGCGAATGCCTACCTGATTGGCAATCACGTCAAAGCGTTTGGAATCAAGCCCGGCAAACATGGCGTCCCACTGAGTTTCCTGGAAGACAGGTTCAACACCTAGCCGTTTTGCTACCTCGGTTACGACGTCCACATCATAGCCAGTCAATTTGCCAGACTGGTCATGGAAGGTGAAAGGCGAGTAAGTTCCCTCAGTGCCGATGACGAGCTTTTTCTCAGCATTGACCTTGTCGAGCAGATTTTGAGAGGCAGCTTGCTCGGCAGGTGGAGTTGTTGCATTATTTGGCTGAGAGGTGGAGCCGGAGCTGCTGCAACCGACCATTCCCAGGAGCAGGCAAGAAAGCAATGCGGAGAAAACAACCTTTTTCATTCGAAAATCCCCTTTATGTTGATCTGATTTTATGGATTCATAGTAGTGGCAGGTGAAGGCTTTGTCAATACAAAAGATTTAAAATCCGATTAAATTACTTTGAATTTGGTGTGACATCTATCTCCTCTTTAAAGCATTCGCTTTTTTTCCAAAGGCTATGTCTGGAAGTCGGGCAAAAGCGCAACTAGTGGTTGAGGTTCGAATAGAAGAAGCGTACAATTAGGTACGAATCTCGGGCGTTTTTCAAAAAGGAAAGTTCAAAAAGTCGAAACAGCTTGCAAAAGGAGCTATACAGATGTTAAACGATTGGCGTGTCTATACAGATGAAAGCGGAGTCGAGCAAAAGCACGTGGCTTGGCACGAAGTATTAAAAGAAATTGCCCAATTAAACGGTGTCAATCGGACTTTGGTGCATGCAGCATATGGCGATCACGTGGACCTGGTGGTTGCAGGTGGGAATAATGGCAAGGTGCTGGTTCAGTGGAAAGAGCATGAGCCCGCTCGGCAGCATTTCGTTTTGACGATGGACAAGCACAAGGATGCGGTCATGGCGTCCCTCGTCATTGAAGGAAGTGAAGTAGCTTTCCCTGTCTCCTGGTGTGTTCCTCTAGAGCAGGTAGTACCGTTGTGCGGTGATATTCTGCGTACATGTGAAAAAGGCGAGCCTGCTAACCTGGAATGGCTTCCCGTAGAAATGTAGTCGGGGGAGAGCACTAGTGGAACTCCAAACGTTACAACAGTCTATTTTAATCATGGCCGTCATTATTGGCATCGGTAGTCTCATTGGTTACCGGCAGCCGCTGACGGCCGATTCCCGCCAGCTCGTCATCACCATTATTATTAATGTAGCGATGCCGTGTATCATTTTGGATGGGATCTTTCAGACACCGATGGATAGCCAGATTTTGAACCAAATTTTTGCAATATTCCTCATTTCCTTACTCTTGAATTGTTTGGGCATTTTTCTTGGGTGGCTAGGTGCGCGAACGCTTCCATTACCAGCAAAAAAACGGCGTGAAATGGCCATCTTGTCAGGGTTGGGCAATACTGGGTTTATCGGGCTCCCCCTGTGTGCCGCGCTATTTGGTCCAAAAGGAGCGTTGCTTGCGGCTATTTTTGATGCAGGCGTAGACGTAGTGCTGTGGACGGTCGGCGTAATGATGCTGCAAGAAAAAGGATCGTTTTCCCTGAAAGGACTAAAAACGCTCGTAAACATTCCGATGGTTGCAATCGTGCTCGGGCTTGGCTCTGCCTTGATTGGATTCGCTCCACCAGAGCCTGTCAAAAATTTGTTCGTGACCCTTTCCAAGCTGGCTTCACCATTAGCAATGATGTACATCGGGATGCTGCTTCCGTTATTTTTGCGCAACAAACCACAAGTATCGCTGCCGCTTTTGGGCATGCCCATCGCGTTTAAACTATTTTTGTTCCCGTTGATGACAGCCTTTTTATTGTCGACCTTCTCCTTGGACAAGGATATTGTCAGTGTCATCTTGATTCAGGTGGCGATGCCTACCCTGACCTTGGCTTCCATCTTGTTCGCTCGCTATTCAGGAGATGAAGAGATGGGTGCGATGACGACTGTTTTCTCCACGCTCTTAGCGCTGCTCTCGATACCAGCGGTTGTCCTGATGGGAAATTGGCTACTGCATTAAAGCGTTTGCCAAAACAAAAAAAATACGTGAACCCCTGTTTCTTTGCCTGCGTGGTAGGATCGGGGGTTCTTTTTTGCCCTGAAACGAATAAGACAGATCGCGAGTCTAACAAGATAGAAACAATACAATAGTAGGAGGAAAGACGATGAAAGGGAAGAGCGTACTCGCTGTCGTTCTGGGGGTTCAACTACTGACGGCTCATCCCGTCGCAGCAGCACCGGCTTCGTCTGTCGCTTCGGCGATTGTGGTAAACGGCGAAGAAGCCGCTTTGCAAAAAACACCGCTTCTCATCCAGCAGAGGACCTACATCTATGCCCAGGACGCAAGCAAGATTTTGCAGGCAGCCTGGTCGCAGGAAGGCAATACTGGAAGACTAAAGCTCGGGGAAGCCTCTATTCAGTTTCAGCTAGATACAGGGAAGGTTGCTGTAAATGGAAATTGGAAACAGGATGGGCAGCGGGCAATTGTCCGGGACGGCAATGTTTATTTACCGTTGAGGTGGTTGTCGGAACAAGCCGGTTATCAAATCAAGTGGAATGCCGAGAAAAAGGCGGTGGAAATCATAGCTGCGCAGCATGAGGAGCAATTTGCGCTCGTGGATGCAGAGAAACTGACAAAAGAAGAACGGGCTTTTATCGAATCGGTCAAAAGTAAAAAGGGCGTGTACAACAAGGGAGAGCTGTATGTGATCGCACGCGGTCCATCACCCAATCCAGGCTACGGATTGCAGGTGGTCAAAGTCCAGCAAAGCTGGGAGCAGCTTTTTGTCTACGTGAAGCAGACTTCCCCCGATCCAGATAAGATGTATCCACAGGTCATCACGTATCCGTATTTGGTCGGCAAGGCAAAGCTGGCTCCGTATACAACGCTAGTCGTAATCGACGTGGATACGAATAAACCGTTCCTTACGCAAGAAAATGTTAGCCATTAAAGGGATTAAAGCTATTTCACTGGCCGGCATCTTGGGTGAGTTTGGGGATTTAAGTGGCTTTGCACATGGGAATGCCTTGCTCCGCCATGCGGGGCTGAACCTTACTGAAGCTAGCTCGAGGAGTACCGGATGTGTTTGGGGTCCTGCCAACGTTAGTTAATTAACTTAACTAGTCAGAATGGGTGACTTTACAGTATTCAATGTAGACTTGCCCATTCTTTTTATTTCATCAAATACTTGATATCTATACTCAATTTTATAGTATTCATAGTACATTGAGTTAGGTGTTTATGAAGCACTTCCAAGACCAGGTGTTGTCCATCAGTTTGCAACTAAATATTGGTCTACCGTAGATGATGAGAGTCAATATTATGTCAAAGATGCTGAAGACGCCGATTACAAGATGGCTGTCGCCTATGCAAAGTCTCAAGTTGGAGATAGTTATGGATTGGAAACGACCCTGAGTAACAGTTCCGTATGGTATTGCTCTAAATTAGTATACAAGGCCTGGAAAGATGCTGGTTTCAGCATCGGGTCTCTTGATGAATACGCAGGTGTCGTGCTTCCATCAAGTCTCATTATTGACGTGGATACGGTATCTTAAAAGACGATCCCTATTAATCTTAAAAAAGGCGTGTCATATTATTATGACACGCCCCTCACACTATTTTACTGCGTCAAAGGAGAATTGAAATGAGAGTTTTTCTCGCTTATTTATTGCTGGTATCAGTTTTTCTTTGGGGATGTACACCGAGTCAACAAATCGATGATGTAACCTTGTTTTCTCCTCAGAACAAAGGGGAGTATTTGTTATTCCATTTCATGTCGCCTTTTGAGGATGAAGGGTACATCGCGGAAGTCGATGCAAAAGGGAAAATCAAACATAAGCTAACTATTAAAGATGATCATTTTGCGCCATCGGACGTCTTTTACAATCTGAACAATTACTATTTTACAAGCGGTGCTTATTCCAATAACTTTAAGGTAATGGAGTACAATCCGGAAACACGAAAGATCACCTTAATCGATACAAACCAAAAGAAATATATTGAGAAATATTACACAGACGAACAATCCGAATACATCATCACCACATTGGATAAAAACGATAATAATGAGATCTGTGACATTAAAAAGAATAAATGCATGAGCATTGGAGACGGTTATAGTGCACATTCGTTAACGACCCTAGATAATTTTGTCATTGTGCTAGGGTTTAATGACGGGAACAGCAGCATCGTAAAAAAATATAATCGAGACTTCGAATTCCTAGAAGAAATCAAGATGGAGAACACTCCTGCTTACTTCACCTACACAAGTGAAGATCAAAAACTCTACTTATTTATGAAAAATGGCGATATCGTTGAGATAGATAGTAATTTGAAGATTAATACGTACCCAATTAATCTAACGTCAATTTCGAATAACATCAAAGAAGTAAAATATCAAAAGAATGTAATGCTTGATCCGAAACGAATCCTTGTGGATCTGGAGATAAAAGCCGATCCAAAAACGGATATGATCGCAGAGATTTCTTTTGACAACAACGGACCTTCCTTTGAAATCATACACAAAGGGACTGACGAGGATATTCTTAATGTTGACTATACCTCTGGAGAAGTGTTTACTAGATCCAGCGATGGAAAAAATGCTGTCATTTATGTTAGAGACACGGAAAAGCTTGAGCTTCTGCATCGATTAGTTCTAACTAATAAAGATGCGATCTATTTTGTAGATAATATTAAGAAATGAGACGCCCACCTCTAAAGGGGCAACCTGAACCTTCGGTATCAGTGGGATTCCTTAGTAGTAGTCGGAAGTGCACTTCCAACCAAGCGATAGTATGTGAAATAGTATGACAAGACACAGGAAAAAGAGAATCAGGTAGGCTCCACAGGCTCATGAAAGCTATAGGATAAAATCTGATTAACAAACCGTTGCACACCAAAATCAGTTTTCTTGCGTTTCGGATAGACGAGATATAAGGATCGCTTGGGCATAGGAATTTCCGAGTAGAATGGAATCATCTTGATCTTTCCCGCTTGTATTAATGGTTTCGCAATTGTTTCCGGTAGAAACCCGAGACTTTTGCAACCAAGCACACACTGGACCAGCAAGGAAATATGGTTGACTGTCAAGGCAGAAAGCGGAAAATCCCGGAACTCTTGCTGGTACCAGTCTGTAAACGGAGGTCCCCAATCATGGTGGACATAGGAAAGTGTCTGTAAATCCTGATGCGTTAAAGGCTCTCCTGATTTGGGATCAGTAAAAAAGTCGACCGCACCTACGAGCTGAAAGGAATCCTGGAAAAGCGGAATCACTTCCATTTCAGGATGATGTGGGGGAATATAGACGATACCCATGTCGATGATTCCGTCTAGCATTTTTGCAACAATTTCCGGAGAATGATCGGTAATTAGTCGAAGTGAAATGAGCGGATGAAGCTCTCGGAAATTTTTGACCAATGGAAACAGCAAGTAGTCCCATAAAGAATGGATACTCCCTACAACGAGATGATCCTCATAGGCATGTTGAATCTGAACGACTCGTTCCCCTTCTTGTTTCAACTCCATCATTGATAAAGGAATTATTGTGGAAGAAGGTCCACCGAAACAAATTTTTGAGCATACACATGATGTCCAGGCAAAAGATTTGATGAGGAAAATGGTATTTACACGTATCTGGGATAAACGGGCGATTAGTTTAAATCGACAAGGACGACTAGGCTTGTGGGCACCTGTTTCCGGTCAGGAAGCAAGCATGATCGGAAGTGAAGCTGCTTTAACCAAAGATGATTTCATTTTAGGCAGTTATCGGGATATTCCCCAAATTGTATGGCATGGTTTGCCGCTTTATCAATCCTTTCTTTACTCACGCGGTCATCAACACGGGGGACAAATCCCCGAAGGAGTAAATGTTCTGATGCCTCAAATTATCATTGGTGCTCAAATTACTCAGGCTGTGGGGGTGGCGTTGGCGTTTAAGCTAAGACGAGAAAAGCACGTGGCCATCGCTTATATTGGCGACGGCGGAACTTCGCAGGGTGATTTTTATGAAGGTCTCAATTTTGCAGGTGTGTATAAAGCTCCTGCCATCTTCTTCATTCAAAACAATCGCTATGCCATCTCGGTTCCGATTGAGAAACAAACAGCGGCTCAAAGCTTAGTGATCAAAGCGGAAGCGGCAGGAATAAAGGGAATACAAGTGGATGGTATGGATGTGCTGGCTGTGTATAAAGCAGTATCTAATGCAGCAGAACGCGCACGAAATGGAGAAGGCCCTACCTTAATAGAAGCGATCACGTATCGTTATGGACCGCACACGATGGCCGGCGATGATCCTACTCGCTATCGGAATAAGGTGGAAGAAGAAGAGTGGAAATCAAAAGACCCTCTCATTCGTTTCCGAAAATATTTGACCAGAAAAGGTCTCTGGAGCGAACAAGAGGAGATACAAGTTGAAGAAGAAGCGAGAGCGGCCATTGCAGAAGGAATAAAAAAGGCGGATGAAACTCCACCTATGACGATTCCTGATCTGATCGACAGCATGTTTGAGAATACTCCAGATTATTTGGAAGCCCAGAAGCACTTATATGCAAATTTGGAGGATAAGTAAGCATGGTGCAAATGACATTGATTCAAGCAATCAATGATGCTCTTTCGATCGAACTTTCGAGAGATGAACATGCATGTACTCGTTTTTGGTGAGGAAGTGAATACGTTCCATTTTAAACTCCTGGAGCTGGGAGAAGGAATACATGAACGCGAAATTGTAAAATGGCATATTAAGCCATGAGATAATACAGACACCACCTATATGGTTGAATTAAGGTAAGCGTCAAACCCAGCCC